>NZ_NWSZ01000031.1:0-79915 GCF_002531885.1 Rhizobium sp. L9
GGCTTGACGCCGAAGAACGGCGTCGTCGCCGAACCCGGCTTCAGGTCGGTCGCGCCCGGCAGCGGCGTGATCATGTGACCGCCGGTTTCCGTCTGCCACCACGTATCGATGACAGGGCAGCGCTTGTCGCCGACGACATTGTAATACCATTCCCAGGCTTCCGGATTGATCGGTTCGCCGACCGTGCCGAGCAGGCGCAGCGAAGAACGGGAGGAGCGCGTGACGAATTCGTCGCCGGCGCCCATCAGCGAGCGGATCGCCGTCGGCGCCGTGTAGAAGATGTTGACCTTGTGCTTGTCGATCACTTCCCAGAAACGGCCCTGATCCGGGAAATTCGGCACGCCCTCGAACATCAGCGTCGTCGCGCAGTTGGCGAGCGGCCCATAGACGATATAGGAGTGACCGGTGACCCAGCCGACATCGGCCGTGCACCAGTAGACATCGCCGTGATGATAGTCGAAGACATATTCATGCGTCATCGATGCATAGACGAGGTAACCGCCGGTCGTGTGCAGCACGCCCTTCGGCTTGCCGGTCGAACCTGAGGTGTAGAGGATGAACAGCGGATCTTCCGCCTTCATCTTCACCGGCGGGCATTCCGGCTTCACCGTAGCGATCTCCTGGTGATACCAGAGGTCGCGGCCGGGCGCCCAGCCGGTCTTGCCGCCGGTGCGGCGCACGACCAGCACCTTGCTGACGGTGACGTGCTGGCGGGCGGCGATATGGATCGCCGTATCGGTATTGTCCTTCAACGGTACCGGCTTGCCGCCGCGCACGCCTTCGTCGCAGGTGATGACGAAGGTGGATTCGCAATCGACGATGCGCCCTGCCAGCGCCTCTGGCGAGAAGCCGCCGAAGACGACGGAATGCACCGCGCCGATGCGGGCGCAGGCGAGCATCGCATAGGCTGCTTCGGGGATCATCGGCATGTAGATGGTGACGCGATCGCCCTTCTTGACACCATGCTTCTTCAACACATTCGCTGTCCGGCAAACATGCTCGTAGAGTTCGTTATAGGTGACCTTCTTGTCGATATAGGGATTGTCCCCTTCCCAGATGATCGCCACCTGGTCGCCATTCGTCTTCAAATGGCGGTCGATACAATTGTAGGAGACGTTCGTCTGGCCGTCTTCGAACCATTTGATCGAGACCTTGCCGGTGAAGGAGGTGTTCTTGACCTTGGTATAAGGTTTGAACCAGTCGATCCGCTTGCCGTGCTTGCCCCAGAACTTATCTGGATTTTCGATGCTTTCCTCGTACCATTTCAGGTACTTATCCTTATCGATCAGGGCGCGCGCCTTCACCGGCTTCGTGACCGGATAGATCTTCTCCGACATGGTACTCCTCCTCATGGGACATGCGACGGACCGCGAGCTATCTGGGCCCGAACTTCAAATCACGGCGATTCATAGCAGTTCGCATCGCCACGGCAATTAGACAAAGGTCATTTGATTTCGGAAGAATTGCAATTCTGCGACAGTCCGGTTATATAGCGCCATATTTCCCGGACATTGTGGTGACAATCCACGGACCGCGACCGGCGCGGACGATAGAAGGACTATATCCATGGCTCAAACATTGCTCATGCCGAAGGCGACTGCCATCTGGCTTGTCGACAACACGGCGCTGTCTTTCGATCAGATCGCGCAGTTCTGCAAACTGCACCCGCTCGAAGTCAAAGCCATTGCCGACGGCGAAGCCGCGCAGGGCATCAAGGGTCTCGACCCGATCTCGACGGGACAGCTTTCCCGCGATGAGATTGCTCGTGCCGAAGCCAACCCGAACCACAAGCTGAAGCTTTCCGAACCGAAGGTGCGCGTGCCGGAATCCAAGCGCCGCGGCCCGCGTTACACGCCGGTCTCCAAGCGTCAAGACCGCCCGAACGCCATTCTCTGGCTCGTCCGCAACCATCCGGAGCTGAAGGACGCGCAGATTTCGCGCCTCGTCGGCACGACGAAATCGACGATCGAGCAGATCCGCGAGCGCACCCACTGGAACTCCGCCAACCTGGCGCCGATGGATCCGGTCACGCTCGGCCTCTGCAGCCAGATCGACCTCGACATGGAAGTGGAAAAGGCCGCCAAGGGTCGTCCCCTGCCGACCGCCGCCGAGCTGGGCGCAACGCTGCAATCGGCGCAGGAGACCGAGCGCCTGACCCCGAGCTACGAGCGCGAAGAGGAAAAGGAAATCGACGCCGACGCCGTTTTCCGCAAGCTGAGCTCGCTGCGCTCGGCCCCGAAGGACGAAGACGAGGACGAGCAGTACTGAGATATCAGCCTTCTCATGCAAAAACCCCGCCGAAAAGGCGGGGTTTTTCATTGGCGTTGCTGTAGAGCATCTCACACAAGGCCGAGCAATATGCTGACCTTCCGGCAGCCTTCCCTCTGATTTCACATCGGCAGGGAGCCAAAACCACGCTTTCGCAGTGCCTCTGCGATCTCTTCCAATATCGCCGGATCATCGATGGTTGCCGGCATTTTCCAGGGTATGCCGTCAGCGATCTTCTGCATGGTTCCGCGCAGGATTTTGCCGGAGCGCGTTTTCGGCAATCGGTTAACGGTGATGGCCGTTTTGAAGGCCGCGACTGGGCCGATCGACTGGCGGATCATCGCCACGACCTCCGATTCGATCGCCGGCGTTTCACGGGAAACATCGCGTTTCAGCACCAGGAAACCACAGGGAACCTGACCCTTCACCGCATCGGTCATACCGATGACCGCGCACTCGGCGACATCGGGATGGCGCGCGCAGACCTCCTCCATCGCCCCGGTGGAAAGCCGGTGACCAGCGCAATTGATGATGTCATCAGTGCGCGACATGACGAAAAGATAACCGTCCTCGTCGACACAGCCGGCATCGGCGGTCTTGTAGTAGCCAGGAAATTCATCGAGGTAAGCCGACCGGAAGCGATCGTCGGCCTTCCAGAGGGTCGGCAGGCAACCCGGCGGCAAGGGCAGCTTTATGACGATATTGCCGAGCGTTCCCGCCTTGACCGGGTGACCGGCATCGTCGAGCACCGCGATGTCATAACCGGGCATCGGCAATGTCGGTGAGCCATGCTTGACGGGGAGGGCGCCAAGACCAAGCGGATTGGCGGCGATCGGCCAGCCGGTCTCCGTCTGCCACCAGTGATCGATGACCGGCACGCCGAACATGCGCTCCGCCCATTTCAGCGTTTCAGGGTCCGCCCTCTCGCCGGCCAGAAACAGCGCCCGGAAATCCGGCATCGGATATTTGCGCAGCAGTTCGCCCTCGCCATCCTCCCGCCGGATGGCGCGGAATGCGGTCGGCGCCGTAAAAAGCACACGCACCCTGTATTCCGAGACGATCCGCCAGAAGACGCCGGCATCCGGGGTGCCGACCGGCTTTCCCTCGTAGATCAGCGTGGTCACGCCCGCGATCAGCGGTGCATAGACGATATAGGAATGGCCGACGACCCAGCCGATATCGGACGCCGTCCAAAACACCTCGCCCGGCTTCAGGCCGTAGACATTCCGCATCGACCAGTTAAGCGCGACCATATGGCCGCCATTGTCGCGGACTACGCCCTTCGGTTGGCCGGTGGTGCCCGAGGTGTAGAGGATGTAGAGCGGATCGGTCGACTTGACGGGAACACAGGCCACCGCCGCGCCGCGATGGCGCGCCACCGCCACCTCGAAATCCTGGTCGCGGCCACCGGCGAGTTCTGCCTGAAGCTGCGGCCGCTGCAGCACCAGGCAGCGCTCCGGCTTCATCCGCGCAAGCTCGATCGCCTGATCGACCAGCGGCTTATAGGCGACGGTGCGGCCGGGCTCGAGGCCGCAGCTCGCGGTGATCACCAGCTTGGCGCCGCTGTCGTCGATGCGCGCGGCAAGTTCGCTGGCGGCAAAGCCGCCGAAAACGACGGAATGAACCGCACCGATGCGAGCGCAGGCGAGCATGGAAAACACCGCCTCCGGCACCATCGGCATATAAAGGATCACCCGGTCGCCTTTCCCGATGCCGATCTCGAGCAGTGTTGCTGCGATCGCCTTCACCTCGCCGAGCGCCTCGTCATAGGTGAAACGGCGCTTCTCGCCGGTCATGGCGCTGTCGAAGAGGATCGCCGTCTCGCCGCCGCGTCCGGCCGCGGCATGCCGATCCAGGCAATTGTAGCAAGTATTGGTCTCTGCCTCTGAAAACCAGCGGCCATAGACGCCTTCATCGGGTGAAAAGATCCGCTCCGGAGGTTTGAACCAGTCGATATCGGCGGCGGCTTCGCGCCAGAAGCCTTCGGGATCCTTTTTCCAGGCCGCATAGACCTGATGATAGCCGTTTTGCATCTGCTCCTCCCCAGGACATGCAAGCCTCGATATCAATTTAGGCTGGGCCGAGGATGACGGAAAGCCCGACGAAAGCAGGTATCAGCGCGCGCCGAAAATCGCCGATCCGACGCGCACACTGGTGGCGCCGAAAGCAATCGCGGTCTCGTAATCACCCGACATGCCCATGGAAAGTTTTTCGACGCTGCATTTGGCGGCGAGCTTTGCCAGCAGGGCGAAATGCGGCCCGGGATTTTCCTCAGCCGGCGGGATGCACATCAACCCCTCGATGGACAGGCCGAGTTGATCGCGGCAGAGGGCGACGAAATCAGGCGTATCCTGGGGAGGGATGCCGGCCTTCTGCGGTTCCAGCCCGGTATTGACCTGGACGTAGAGCCGCGGCGTCCTGCCCTGCCGCTTCATCTCCTCGGCGAGGGCGCGGGCGATCTTTTCGCGGTCCACCGTCTCGATGACATCGAAGAGCGCCACCGCATCCGCCGTCTTATTCGATTGCAGCGGCCCGATCAGATGCAGTTCGATCTCAGGATAATCGGCCTTCAGATCGGGCCATTTGCCTTGGCTTTCCTGTACCCGGTTCTCGCCGAACACCCGCTGCCCGGCGTCGATAGCCGGACGGATCGCATCCGCCTCGAACGTCTTCGATACGGCGATGAGCTGAACGGAACCGGCCGGACGACCTGCCTGGCGTTCCGCCGCCGCGATCCGCGAGCGCACGTCGTTCAACCGCTCTTGAAGTTCCATCGTTCTGCCTCGACATATCAACGTGAAAAGAATTGGCATGAACTAGCCAGCCATTCCGTGCTTGCCAAGACCCGCACCGGCGAAATCGCTTCGGCGGCATGAAGATCGGACGCTTGCAGCGCCCGCAAAACTTGACGCTATCGTGGTTTCATGGTGAAGGTCTCGGCCAACTCCCCTGATTTTCCGGAATTTTGAATACCATGGCCACCGAACGTTATAATCCGCGCGACGCCGAGCCCCGCTGGCAGCAGAAATGGAACGAAGACAAGGTCTTCGAGACAGACAATTCGGATCCGCGCGAAAAATATTATGTCCTCGAAATGTTTCCCTATCCCTCGGGACGCATTCATATGGGCCATGTCCGCAATTACGCCATGGGCGACGTGGTTGCCCGTTACAAGCGCGCCCGCGGTTATAACGTTCTGCATCCGATGGGCTGGGACGCCTTCGGCATGCCGGCGGAAAACGCCGCCATGGAGCGCGGTGTCCACCCCGCATCCTGGACCTACCAGAACATCGCTTCGATGAAATCGCAGCTGAAGGCGATGGGGCTGTCGCTGGATTGGAGCCGCGAATTCGCCACCTGCGACGTCGACTATTACCAGCACCAGCAGCACCTGTTCCTGGACTTCCTGGAAAAGGGCCTGGTCTACCGCAAGCAGTCGAAGGTAAACTGGGACCCGGTGGATAATACCGTTCTTGCCAACGAACAGGTGATCGACGGCCGCGGCTGGCGCTCCGGTGCGCTGGTCGAGCAGCGCGAACTGACGCAATGGTTCTTCAAGATCACCGATTTCAGCCAGGATCTGCTGGACGCGCTGGATACGCTCGACCAGTGGCCGGAAAAAGTGCGCCTGATGCAAAAGAACTGGATCGGCCGTTCCGAGGGCCTGACGGTCCGCTGGGAGATCGTGCCGGAAACGGCGCCTGCCGGCGAGACCGAAATCACGGTCTATACGACACGCCCAGACACGTTGTTCGGCGCCTCCTTCCTGGCGATCTCAGCCGATCATCCGCTGGCCAAGGATGCGGCCGCGAAGAATGTTGAGATCGAAGCCTTCTGTGAGGAGTGCCGCCGCGCCGGCACCTCACTTGCCGCGCTCGAGACCGCCGAAAAGAAGGGCATGGATACCGGCATCCGCGTCAGGCATCCGCTCGATCCCTCCTGGGAACTGCCTGTCTACATCGCCAATTTCGTTTTGATGGATTACGGCACGGGTGCGATCTTCGGCTGCCCGTCGGGGGACCAGCGCGACCTCGACTTTGCCCGGAAATATGGCTTGCCGGTTGTGCCGGTCGTCATGCCGAGGGATGGTGACGCCGCAAGCTTTTCCGTCGGCGACACCGCCTATGACGGCGACGGAGTGATGATCAATTCGCGTTTCCTCGACGGCAAGACGACGGAGGAAGCCTTCAATATCGTTGCCGACCGGCTGTCGGCGGCTTCCCTCGGCAATGCGCCGCAGGGCGAACGGAAGATCAATTTTCGCCTGCGCGACTGGGGCATTTCGCGCCAGCGCTATTGGGGCTGCCCGATCCCGGTCATCCATTGCGACGCCTGCGGCGTTGTGCCGGTGCCGAAGAAGGACCTGCCGGTCAAGCTGCCGGAGGATGTAACCTTCGACCAGCCCGGCAATCCGCTCGATCGTCATCCGACCTGGCGGCATGTCGCCTGCCCGAACTGCGGCAAGGACGCACGCCGCGAGACGGATACGATGGACACCTTCGTCGATTCAAGCTGGTATTTCACCCGCTTTACCGCGCCTTGGGAAGCCAAGCCCGCCGATCCTGAGGCGGCTAATCGCTGGCTGCCGGTCGATCAATATATCGGCGGCATCGAGCACGCGATTTTGCATCTGCTTTATTCCCGTTTTTTCACCCGCGCCATGCGCGAGACCGGCCATGTCGCCGCCACCGAACCCTTCAAGGGTCTTTTTACCCAGGGCATGGTGGTCCATGAAACCTACAGCCGCGGTTCCGGCGCCGGCCGCGAGTGGGTGGCTCCCGCCGATATCCGGATCGAAGAGATCGACGGTAAACGCCGTGCCTTCTTGCTGGCGTCAGATGAAGAAATCGCCATCGGCTCGATCGAGAAGATGTCGAAATCAAAGAAGAACGTTGTCGATCCCGACGATATTATCGCCTCCTATGGCGCCGATACCGCGCGTTTCTTCGTTCTCTCCGATTCCCCGCCGGAGCGTGACGTCATCTGGTCGGAAGCCGGCGTCGAAGGTGCCCATCGTTTCACTCAGCGCCTATGGCGGCTGATTTCCGAAGCGGCCGGCGGCCTGTCGACCGTTGCCCCCGCACCGGCAAGCGAAGGGGAGGCTCTGGCAATCTCGCAGGCGGCGCACAAGACGCTGAAGGCCGTTCAGAACGACTACGACAAGCTGTGGTTCAACAAGGCCGTAGCCCGCATCTACGAGCTCGTCAATGCCCTCGCCGCGCCGCTGACGAGGGTTGCGGCGGGTGAAGGCGACATCGCCTATCGTGCCGCCGTGCGTGACGCTGCCGAGATCCTGATCCAGCTCGTCGCACCGATGACACCGCATCTTGCCGAGGAGTGCTGGGCTACGCTCGGCAATGCCGGGCTGCTCGCCCGCACGGACTGGCCGCGTTACGTGGAAGCGCTGGTCATGGAGAATGACGTCGTTCTGCCCGTGCAGGTCAACGGCAAGAAGCGCGCCGAATTGACAATTTCTCGCGATGCAGATCAGAATGCCGTCACCAACGCCGTGCTGGAACTGGATGCGGTGAAGAACGTGTTGAACGGTCAGGCGCCGAAGAAGATCATCGTGGTTCCCCAAAGGATTGTGAACATTGTCGTCTGATATCATCCGCAATGCCGGCATCGCCATGATCCTTGCCGCCTCGGCATTTCTTTCGGCCTGCCAGGTTCGGCCGCTTTATTCCGAGAGTTCCGGCGTCGTCGAAAAGTTGTCCTCGGTCGGCTTTTCCGATGCATCAGGCCGCGTCGAACAGCAGGTGCGCAATCGCCTGATCTTCTTGGCATCGCGCGGCGCCGGCGAAGCGATAAATCCACAATATCACGTCCAAATGCGCGCTACCTCGAGCGTCGCCGATACGCTGCTGCGTCAATCCGGCGATACATCGCGCGCTGGGCGTGTCACCGTCACCGTTACCTATACGCTGAGTGCTATTGCCGACGGACACGTGATCAAGGCCGGTAGCCGGCAAGCGACTGCTCTGGTGGATTTCTCCGAGCAGGAATTTGCCAAGCAAAGGGCGATCCGCGATGCCGAAAACCGCGCGGCGGATCAGGCGGCAGAATTCGTAGGAGCCGATCTCGCCGCTGCCCTCAGCCGCTGAGGGCCGGGGAGGTGGCCGAAATCAAGTCCCATGAATTCGAGACTTTCCTGCAGAAATCGGCGGGGAACTACCGGATTTTCGTCATTTACGGGCCGGATCGGGGTCTGGTTTCCGAACGGGCCGGCCAGATCGCCGGCAAGACCGGCGTCGCGCTCGACGATCCTTTCTCCCTAACCAAACTCGATATCGGGGATCTGCAGAAGGATCCCGGACGCTTGGTTGACGAGGCTCAGTCTATCGGGTTGTTCGGCGGCGAGAAACTCATCTGGATCCGCGGTGCAGCCAACGAAAAATACCTCGTCGATTCCCTGGCGGTGCTGGCCGAAAAACCGCTCGAAGCCGCCTACCTGATCGTCGAGGCCGGCGATCTGAAAAAAGGATCCCTGCTTCGCAAGACCGCGGAAGCCGCACGATCCGTCATGACGATCCCCTCCTACGCCGACGACAGCCGCGCTCTGAACGGCTTGATCGATGCTGAACTCGGCGCGCAGAAGCTTGGCATTACCCCGGCGGCCCGTCAGGCGCTGATCTCACTGATCGGCGGTGATCGCATCGCTTCCCGTAACGAAGTGCGCAAGCTCGCCCTTTATTGTGCCGGACTCAATACGGTTGAGGAACATCACGTTGCCGAAATAATTGGCGACGCCAGCGCGATCTCCGTCGATGACGCCGTCGATGCCATCCTCAGCGGTGACCTCAACGGTTTCTTGCATGCCATGCAAAAGATCAGCAGTTCAAAAACAGCTATATTTCTGGTGCTGCAGGCCTGCCTGAAGCAATTCCAGCTTCTGGACATGATGCGCGCTGAAATGGAAGAAAAAAGGGTGCAGGCGCCTCAGATCATGCAGACGATGGGTCGGCATCTGCATTTTCGCCGCAAGCCGATCATCGAGCAGGCGCTCCGCCACTGGTCGGCGGACAGCATCGCGCGTGAATCCAATCGTCTGCAGGCAGCGATCCTCCAGAGCCGGCGACGGCAGGTGCTGGAAGACAGCGTTGCGATGCAAACACTTCTCTCCACCACTCTACAATCCGGCCGCAAATCCGGCTGATCATCGCCTTTCCAGCAAGCGGCAGATTTCCTCGAGCTGTTCCAGCGACTTATACGATATTTTGATCTGGCCGCCGCCGTTCTTGTGATTGATTGAAACATCAAGACCGAGGGCATCGGAAAGCGTGCGCTCCAGCGCCAGCGTATCGGAATCCTTCTGATCGCGACGCAAGGCCGGCTGCTGCGGCTCCGATTGCGCCTTGATATTGTTCTGCGCCAACTTCTCGGCATCACGCACCGACATGCCCTTGGCGACGATGGTGCGGGCAAGGCTTGCCGGATCGGGCGTCGAAACAAGTGCGCGTGCATGGCCGGCGGAAAGACTGCCGGCGGCAAGAAGATCGCGAACCGGATCGGGCAATTTCAGCAAACGCAGTGAGTTGGCGACATGACTGCGGCTTTTACCGATGATCTCGCCAAGATCATTTTGCGTGTAGCCATATTCGGCGATCAGCTGCTCATAGCCCAACGCCTCTTCGAGAGGATTAAGATCCGCTCGCTGCACGTTTTCGACGATCGCAATCTCAAGCGCGGTCTTGTCGTCAACGTCACGAATAATGACCGGGATTTCGATCAGGCCAGCGAGTTGCGCCGCCCGCCACCGCCGCTCCCCGGCGATGATTTCATATCTGTCTTGTGACATCGTCCGCACCACGATCGGCTGAACGATACCGTGCTGACGGATGGAACTCGCAAGATCGTGCAGTTCGGTGTCATCGAAGAAACGGCGCGGATTGCGCGGGTTACGGCTGACGAATTCGATCGGAATCATCCGGTCGGCGCTGACAGTGCGTTCAGCTTCAACCGGAACAGGCTGATCCATTTCACCAATCAATGCTGCAAGGCCGCGACCCAGTCGTCTTTTCGATACATCGTCATTCATAATCTACACTCACCTACACCCCGGAAATGATCTTACGCGGCCAATCTCTGCCGCTCACGCTGAATGACCTCGGAGGCCAGTTGCAGATAGGCCTGGCTACCCGCGCACTTCAGATCATAGAGAATAGCGGGCTTGCCGTAGGACGGCGCCTCGGACACCCGGACGTTTCGGGGGATTAACGTATGATAAACCTTTTCCCCGAGATGCGTCCGCACATCATTCACCACCTGCTGGGCCAAATTGTTGCGCGCATCGAACATCGTCAGGACGATGCCTTGGATATCCAGCCGCGGATTTACTGTCCGACGAACCTGGCTGACGGTTTCGAGCAACTGGCTCAGCCCCTCCAACGCGAAGAATTCGCATTGCAGCGGCACCAGCACCGAATGGGCGGCAGCCATGGCATTCATCGTCAGCAGATTGAAAGAGGGCGGGCAATCGAGAAGAATATAGGAGAATGCCATAGCCTCGGGAGAGGACAGGGCCTTCCGCAGTTTAAATACCCGATCGCTCTGCTGCGAGATTTCCATCTCGATACCCAGCAGATCCATGGTCGAAGGAACGATGAAGAGGTTGGGAACGGCTGTTTCCAGCGTCACGTCGCTGATCCCTCGCTCACCGACCATCATATCGTAGGAGGAGAGCTTCCGATCGCGGCGGTCGATACCGAGGCCGGTGCTGGCGTTGCCCTGAGGATCCAGATCGACGATCAGAACCCGCTCGCCAATAGCGGCCAGCGCCGTTGCCAGATTGATTGCCGTGGTCGTCTTACCAACGCCACCTTTCTGATTTGCGATGGTTATTATCCGATGTCGTTCGCCAGCCATTGCTGCAATATCCGATCTGTTAAACCAAGCGCCGGAGATTCGATATTTCCAAAATCACAGATTCTTGCTCAACGGCGCTCTTGTGTTCTACCAGATCGAATTGCCACCGGCCACGGGCTTCGGCTATTTCCCTCAGGTAATCCCGGCCTTTGTGAAAAAAGCTCCGACAATTTTCTTTGTCGAGCATCCAAGGGGCCGAATAGCCGATCAGCCCATCAAGATCGGCAAGAGCTCGCGCCGAAATCGCGTCGCAATCGCCGATCTCGCTATAAGCGTCTTCGATTCGACTGGCGTGAACGCTCCCTCGGGCATTTGTTTCCCGCAGGACCGTTCGCAAAAACGCAGCCTTCTTATGATTGCTCTCGACAAGATGTACCCATCCCGCTTGCAGTTCTGCCAGAAAGATGGCGGTGATAACGCCGGGAAAGCCGCCACCACTGCCGAGGTCCACCCAAGTGACGGGCTGCGGGTTGATCTGAAAGATCTGACTGCTGTCGGCAATGTGGCGGCGCCACAGCGCATCGAGTGTCGATGGCGCCACCAGATTGATCGTTTTTGCCCATTTCTGAAACAGCGTCGCGAAATGTTGAAGTCGTTCCTGTGTTTCACGTGAAACACGCAAACCGTTCAGTTCCATTCTCAGGGACTTTCAAATCTTGGGTCAGGCGCTCTGCCGCGCGATTCCGTGTTGCCGACGCAGGTGCACCAACAGCAGCGCGATGGCGGCGGGGGTCATACCCTCGACAATTGCTGCCTGGGCAACGTTGAACGGACGAGCAGCGCTGAGCTTCGCCTTAAGTTCATTCGAAAGGCCCGAGAGCGCACCATAATTAAAATTCGCTGGTATTAGCCGCTCCTCGTCGCGCTTCTGATCGCCAATCGCCGCCGCCTGCCGATCGAGGTAAACCGAGTAGCCCGCCTCAATCTCGAGCGCTTCCGCGACTTTTGCACGGAGCCTACCTAGTTCCTCCGGCCAGACCTGTCGAAGCGCAGCGAAATCATAGGCCGGATAGGACAAGAGATCGTAGGCAGTTCGGCGCTGTCCATCGAGGTTGATGTTCAAGCCGGCCCGTCGCGCCTCATTGGGCGTCAGCGTCAACGCCATCAGCTGGGCGCGGCCAGCGTCAATCTCGGACTGATAGGCCGTGAAGCGCTCGGCGCGCTCGGCGCCCACACATCCAAGCTCCATAGCTAGTGGTGTCAGCCGCATATCGGCGTTGTCGGCACGCAAGGTCAGGCGATATTCTGCACGCGACGTAAACATTCGATACGGTTCCGTAACACCACGCGACGTCAGATCGTCGATCATCACGCCGATATAGGAGCTTGTGCGGCTAAAATGGAACGGTTCCGAATCGGAACTCCGCAAGGCGGCATTCAATCCGGCTGCCAATCCCTGGGCCGCTGCCTCTTCATAACCGGTGGTGCCATTGATCTGTCCCGCGAGGAACAGGCCTCGCAGTCGCTTGACCTCAAGGGACGGAGTAAGCTCTCTTGGATCGACGTGATCATACTCGATGGCATAACCTGGCTGCAGTATCCTAGCCGTTTCGAGGCCCGGAATGGTCTTGATAAAAGCGCCTTGAACTTCGGCCGGCAGCGACGTCGAAATGCCGTTCGGATAAACCGTGTCGTCATCCAGGCCTTCCGGTTCAAGAAAGATCTGATGCCCGTCGCGCTCTCCGAACTTCACAAGCTTGTCTTCGATTGACGGACAGTAACGTGGACCGACGCCTTCAATCTGCCCGGAATACATCGCCGAGCGCTTGATATTTTCGACAATGATGCGGTGTGTCGCCTCGGTGGTCCTGGTGACTCCGCATTCAACCTGCCGTGTGGTGATCGTATCGGTCATGAAGGAAAAAGGCACAAGTTCCTCATCCGCACCCTGTCGGCCGACGGATTGCCAGTCGATCGTCTTGCCATCCAGCCGGGCCGGCGTTCCGGTTTTCAGCCGTCCGAGCCGGAGCCCCAACCGCGCCAGGGTGGCAGACAGGCCGATCGACGGCGCTTCGCCGACACGACCAGCGGGCGTCTTTTCAGGGCCGATATGAATAAGGCCGCGCAGGAAGGTGCCGGTTGTCAAGACCACGGCCGGCGCCTGCAGCCGTCGGCCGTCTTTCATGATGACCCCAGCAACACGGCCATCGAGCACATCGAGATCAAATGCGTCGCCCTCGATAATGTCCAAGCCTGCCGTCGCTTCGATTGCGGCGAGCATCGCCAGCCGGTAAAGCTTTCGATCTGCTTGGGTCCGTGGACCCCTCACGGCCGCACCCTTTTTGCGGTTCAGCATTCTGAACTGGATGCCAGCAACATCGGCAACCCGGCCCATCAGGCCATCCATCGCGTCGATCTCACGAACCAGATGTCCCTTTCCCAGCCCGCCGATCGCCGGATTGCAGGACATGACCCCAATTGTGTCTCGCCTATGGGTAACGAGTGCGGTTTTCGCACCGAGGCGCGCAGCCGCACTGGCCGCCTCGGTTCCTGCATGGCCGCCGCCGATGACGATCACATCATAGCCACTGTCGGTCATATCAAAACTCCAAAACAGCAAGACTTCATGTGAACCTGAGGGCGCGCCGCCGGTAAAGGTTTCACGTGAATCACTTGCCGATGCAAAACTCCGAGAAGATCACGTCGAGCAGCTGTTCGACGTCCACCCGCCCGGTAATTCGTCCCAGGTATTCAGCCGCAAGCCGAAGCTGTTCGGTGCGCAGTTCAAGGTCTGCGTCAATCTCCGAGATTGCCGCGTCGAGTGCTGCCAAACATTTCGTCAGCGAATCCTTATGCCGCTGCCGGCTGGGGATGGCCAGAGACAGACCACTGAAACGCTCGGCGACAATGCGGCCAATCAGCTGGCGCAACTCCGACAGACCGTCACCGGTCAACGTCGAAATCTGCAGGTCATAGCGATCCGAGCCAGTCTCAACGAGATCCTTCTTCGTTCCGACAGTAACATGGGGCAAAGTCTGCTCCAAGTCGCCGGGAATCGTCGGATTGCTCATGTCGACCAACAGCAGCGCAAGATCGGCATCACGAAGCGCAACACGCGCGCGCCGCACGCCCTCCATTTCCACCCGGTCGTCCGCCTGGCGCAGACCGGCGGTGTCATAGAGTTTGACAAGATAGCCGTCAATATCGAGATCGACCTGCAGCACATCGCGGGTCGTTCCGGCAATGTCGGTAACGATCGCAACGTCACGCCGGGCCAAGGCGTTCAACAGGCTTGATTTTCCGGCATTCGGAGCGCCCGCGATTACCACTTTAAAGCCGTCCCTGATGATTTCGCCCGCCGAGGCCGATTTGAGATGAAGGCCGATATCGTCGCGAAGCACCTTCATATCGGCCCACACCATGTCCGAGACGGAGCCTGGAACGTCGTCTTCGTCGGGAAAATCGAGCTCCGCCTCGATCAGGGCCCGAGCCCGGGTTAATCGTTCCGCCCACGAATCGTAAATCGCCGAGACGCCGCCGGCGCTCTGCTCCACGGCAAGACGGCGCTGCATCTCGGTTTCGGCGCCGATCAGATCGGCGAGACCCTCAACCTCGACAAGATCAAGCTTGCCGTTTTCGAAGGCCCGCCGCGAAAACTCGCCTTCATGGGCCATGCGAACACCTGGAATACCGCCAAGTTCGGAGAACAATGCCGCCAACACGGCCTTACTGCCGTGGATCTGCAATTCGGCCACATCGTCGCCGGTGAAAGAATGCGGGGCGGGAAAAAACAGCACTAGGCCATTGTCGATCGGTTCGTTGTTACGAGTCCGAATCGTTCGGTAGGACGCCGCTCGGCCAGCCGGTACGGGTCCAGCCAGCCGGATCAATATATCTCTGGTCAGCGGACCGCTGATGCGGACGACCGAAACACCCGAGGGCGGAGGACCGCTCGAAAGCGCATAGATTGTATCATTCAACATGGCCATGCGTCCGGTTTTTCTGTTCGAGTCCGAATCGAGTCCCTTAAACAAAAAGCTGGCGACATCGAGACGATGCGCCAGCTCTCATCAGCGGAATCCGGCTAAGGATCAGGTGTTCATCGAGTCGAAGAAGTCCGAATTGTTCTTCGTCTGTTTGAGTTTGTCGATCAGGAATTCGATCGCGTCGGTAGTGCCCATCGGCGCGAGAATACGACGCAGAACGAAGATCTTCTGCAGATCCTGGCGCGGAACCAGAAGGTCTTCCTTACGCGTGCCGGACTTCAGAATATCCATCGCCGGGAAGATGCGCTTGTCGGCAACCTTGCGGTCAAGAACGATTTCGGAGTTGCCGGTACCCTTGAACTCTTCAAAGATGACTTCGTCCATGCGGCTGCCGGTATCGATCAACGCAGTCGCGATGATCGTCAGCGAACCGCCTTCCTCGATATTGCGCGCGGCGCCGAAGAAGCGCTTCGGCCGCTGCAGCGCGTTGGCGTCCACGCCGCCCGTCAGAACCTTGCCGGAGGAGGGAACGACCGTGTTATAGGCGCGGCCAAGGCGTGTAATCGAATCGAGCAGGATGACGACGTCGCGCCCGTGCTCGACCAGACGCTTTGCTTTTTCGATGACCATTTCGGCCACCTGGACGTGACGCACTGCCGGCTCGTCGAAGGTCGAGGAGATAACCTCGCCGCGGACCGAGCGCTGCATGTCGGTCACTTCCTCGGGACGCTCGTCGATCAGAAGAACGATGAGATAACATTCCGGATGGTTGGCCGTGATCGAATGGGCGATGTTCTGGAGAAGCACGGTCTTACCGGTGCGCGGAGGCGCGACGATCAGTCCGCGCTGGCCCTTGCCGAGCGGCGCCACCAAGTCGATCACGCGCGGCGACAGATCCTTGGAGGTCGGGATCTCGAGCTCCATCTTGAAGCGCTCGTTCGGGTAGAGCGGCGTCAGGTTGTCGAAATGAACCTTATGACGAATCTTTTCCGGATCGTCGAAATTTATGGTGTTGACCTTGAGCAGCGCGAAATAACGCTCGCCTTCCTTTGGCCCGCGGATCGGTCCCTCGACCGTGTCGCCGGTTTTCAGCGAGAAACGGCGGATCTGTGACGGCGAGATGTAGATGTCGTCGGGACCGGGCAGGTAGTTTGCATTCGCCGAACGCAGGAAGCCGAAGCCATCCTGCAGCACCTCGACGACCCCTTCGCCGATGATTTCCACATCCTGGCTGGCAAGCATTTTGAGGATCGCAAACATCAGCTCCTGCTTGCGCATCGTGCTTGCATTCTCGACCTCGAGCGATTCGGCGAAAGCCAGAAGATCCGTCGGGGATTTGCTCTTAAGTTCCTGAAGCTTCATTTCAGCCATGAAGTGACCAATACTCTTTTCAATTTCGAAGGGGAAAGGCGATGTTGGGTCGTATTCGGTACTGCGAAAGGGGCTCGCAGACGACTGAAATCTACACACATGCCACGTAGATGAGATGCGCGGAAAATAGCGACTCGTTATCGCCGCCGCAAGGGGGCTGCTTAAAATGAAGCAAATTTAACCTGAGGGAGGATTTCTCGTCAGAACGGCTTCACCACGACGAGGATCACGATCGCGATCATCAGCAAAGTCGGCGCCTCGTTCATGAACCTCCAGTAGCGCGCGGAACGGTGATTTTCGTCCCGCTCGAAGGCGCGCACGGCGCTGCTGAAGAACATATGGATCCCGGTCAGCAGCACGACAAGCCCGATTTTTGCATGCAGCCAGCCGCCCTGGAACCCGTAGACCGACCAGGCGAGATATAGACCGAAGATCCAGGTCAGCATCATCGCCGGCGTCATGATGATGCGAAGCAGCCGGCGCTCCATTACCTTGAAGGTTTCCGACTGCACCGAGCCTGGTTCGGCGTCGGTATGGTAGATGAACAACCGCGGCATATAGAACAGTCCTGCCATCCAGGAGATGACCGCGATGATATGAAGCGCCTTGATCCAGAGATAGAGATTGTCGGGATTCCAGGCGAACAGCCCAACCGCGATCAGCGCGAAGAAGACCAGCGCAAAATGCGCGCGGCGCCGCGCGTAAGCGCCGGCTCTACGGTCCGTCTGTTTTTCCATTGTCACGTCTGGGCCATCCGTGAACCCCGCACGCGTTCAACCAGCAAACGCACATGTTCAGGGTCGGCCTGCGGCGTGATGCCATGGCCGAGATTGAAGATAAGCGGCCCATTGCCGAGATGATTCAGAATATCGTCGATACCCTCTTCCAGCGCCCGGCCGCCGGCAACGACGCGCATCGGGTCGAGATTGCCCTGAACCGGACCATCCTTCTGAAGTTCGGCCGCAAAGGCCAATGGGATCGACCAGTCGAGACCGATCGCATCCGCTCCGGTCTTCTGACGATAGGTTTTCAACTGGTAGCCCGCACCCTTGGCGAAGGCGATGATGCGCGCCTGCGGCCGCCGCGCCTTGATCGAGGCAATCATCCGTGCAACCGGCTTGACAGCGAAGGCGTCGAACTCTTTCTCACCGAGAACACCCGCCCAGGAATCGAAAATCTGCACGGCATCGGCGCCGGCATCGATCTGCGCCACGAGATAATCGGCCGAAACGTCGGCAAGCAGCATCAGCAGCTGCTCGAAGGCGCGGGGATGTTTATAGGCGAAGAGACGGGCAGGGGCCTGATCCGGGGTGCCATGGCCGGCGATCATATAGGTCGCAACCGTCCAAGGCGCGCCACAGAAACCGAGCAGAGTCGTCTCTTCAGGCAATTCCTCCCGCAACCGCCGTACCGTTTCCAGCACCGGTCTGAGGTAATCGACAACCTCGTCGCCATTCAATCTGCCGATGCCTGCTTCATCGATCGGATCCATTTCCGGTCCATGGCCTTCAGTGAAACGAACATTCCGCTTCATCGCGTCGGGAATGACGAGGATGTCGGAAAACAGGATCGCTGCATCAAAGCCATAGCGGCGGATCGGCTGCAATGTCACTTCGACGGCGTGATCGGGCGTGTAGCAGAGATCGAGGAAGCTTCCGGCCTTTGCCCGGGTCTCCCTATATTCCGGCAGATAGCGTCCTGCCTGTCTCATCAGCCAGAGAGGAGGAGGAAAAACGCTTTCGCCGTCGAGAACCCTCATGATCTTTCGCCGCCTATCGCTCAAGCGCGTCTTCCCTATAAAAAATCAAAGATATTTTAAAAGGTTTCTATTTCTTAGAGTCGGTGTCTATCAAGGATTAAAATCCATCCACCGCCGATGCCATTTGTCGCGCGTTCGACGAGGAACTCGAAAGAATTTCTCCATTCCTGTAAAATTCTGGGGAGAATCGGAATCCGAAAGCGATTCCAAATCCTTGCCAGAGGACGATTTTTTCGTGCCTGTGGATAGATTGTGGGCCGCTGGACGACAAGTCGATTTCATCCCCAGCCTCCACAGAAGCGGCCGAAACCGGTCCGGAAAATTCGAAATGTGGATAAGCAGGCATGTTTTCCCTTGCCCGAGACAGCCTCGCCGCCTTAGCTCTCCATCATCCAGTCTTTTCAACAGGCAGCGGAAAATAACGTGGAGAACAGAACGAACTTCTTTCATCTGCACCTGATTTCTGACTCGACCGGAGAGACTCTCATCTCCGCCGGTCGCGCCGCTTCGGCGCAGTTCAGATCCGCCCAGCCGATCGAACATGTCTATCCGCTGATCCGCAATCGCAAACAGCTGCTGCCGGTTCTGCAGGCGATCGATGATGCGCCGGGGATCGTGCTCTACACCATTGTCGACCGCGATCTGGCGAACCTGATCGACGAACGCTGCGTCGAGATGGGTGTCGCCTCGGTCAATGTGCTGGAGCCGGTCATGAATGCGTTCCAGATCTATCTGGGCGCCCCGTCTCGCCGCCGGGTCGGGGCCCAGCATGTGATGAATGCTGGCTACTTCGCCCGCATCGAGGCGTTGAACTTCACCATGGATCATGACGACGGCCAGATGCCGGATGATTACAACGACGCGGATGTTGTCATCATCGGCATCAGCCGGACATCGAAGACGCCGACCAGCATCTATCTCGCCAATCGCGGCATCAAGACGGCGAACATCCCGATCGTCTATGGCGTGCCCTTGCCGGAGAGCCTGCTCGTGGCGACAAAACCGCTGATCGTCTGCCTGATCGCCACCACCGACCGCATTTCCCAGGTCCGGGAAAATCGGGTGCTCGGGACGACGCAAGGTTTCGACCGCGAGCACTACACCGATCGAGCCACGATCTCGGAAGAGCTGAAATATGCCCGCTCCCTCTGCGCCCGCCACGGATGGCCGCTGATCGACGTTACGCGCCGCTCAATCGAGGAAACGGCGGCCGCCATTGTTGCCCTCCGCCCGAAGCTGCGTTAAGCGCTGACAAAAAGCCGGGAGTGGGAGAAACCATGACACCGAAACTCATCCTTGCATCGTCGAGCCCTTTTCGGCGGATGCTGATGGAAAATGCCGGTCTCTCCTTTGAGGCACATCCCGCGGAGATCGACGAAAGGGCGGTTGAGGCGCCGCTCGAAAAAGCCGGTGCGAAGCCGGACACCGTCGCCTGCATCCTGGCCAAGGCTAAAGCCGAAGATGTCAGCGCCCGTTTCCCCGAGGCTCTCGTCATCGGTTCGGATCAGACGATGTCGCTCGGCGACCGCGTTTTTCACAAACCGAAGGACATGGCCGACGCCGCGAACCACCTTCGCGCTCTGTCGGCCACCACCCACCGGCTGAACAGCGCCATCGCGATCGTCCGCGACGGCGCCGTCTTGTGGGAGCATATCGGCCATGCCGAACTGACAATGCGATCCTTGACGGAAGATTTCATCGCCAGGCACCTGGCGCGGGTGGGCAAACGGGCGCTTTCCAGCGTCGGCGCCTATCAGCTGGAAGGTGAGGGCGTTCAACTCTTCGAGAAGATCGAGGGTGACTATTTCACCATACTCGGGCTGCCGATGCTTCCGCTCCTGGGAAAATTGCGAGAATTCGGGGCGATCGATGGATGATTCACGTGAAACACTGGGGCCGAATGCATTTGTCACGGGCTTTCCCATCAAGCATTCGCGCTCACCGCTGATACATGGATACTGGCTGAAGACGCTTGGCCTCCCGGGCAGCTACCGCGCCCACGAGGTGACACCCGATGCCTTTCCCGATTTTATTGCCTCGCTGAAGGACGGCAGCTCCGGCTTTATTGGAGGCAATGTCACCATCCCCCACAAGGAACTTGCCTTCCGGCTCGCCGACAAGCCGGACGATCTGGCGCATGAACTCGGCGCCTCGAATACGCTCTGGTTGGAGGATGGTCTCCTGCATGCCACCAATACCGACGGCAGCGGCTTCACCGCCAATCTCGACGAACGCCATTCCGGCTGGGACCGTCATGATACGGCCGTGGTCTTCGGTGCCGGCGGCGCGAGTCGGGCGATCATCCAAGCCGTCCGCGACCGTGGCTTCAGGGAAATCCACGTCGTCAACCGCACCGTCGAACGTGCGCGAGAGCTGGCCGATCGCTTCGGTCCGAGAGTTCGAGCCCATCCGGTGGGCGCGCTTGCCGAAGTCATGCATGGCGCTGGCCTCTTCATCAACACGACCTCGCTCGGCATGGATGGCGAAGCGGCGCCGTCGATCGATTTTGCGCCGCTCGCAACGGATGCCGTCGTCACCGATATCGTCTACATCCCCTTGAAGACACCGATCCTGAGACAGGCAGAAGAGCAGGGACTGTCGGTCGTCGACGGTCTCGGCATGCTGCTGCACCAGGCTGTTCCCGGTTTCGAAAAATGGTTCGGCAAGCGTCCGGTCGTCGACGCGGCGTTGCGCGCTTTGATTATCGCCGACATGGAAGTCCATTGATGCTGAAGATCGGACTCACCGGCTCAATCGGAATGGGAAAATCGACGGTCGGCAAACTCTTCGCCGAGGCCGGAATCCCCTTGAATGACTCCGACGCCGTGGTCCATGATCTCTACGCCGGCGAGGCAGCACCGCTTGTGGATGCCGCTTTCCCCGGCACGATGAAGGATGGAGCGGTTGACCGGCAGGAGCTGGGCCGCCAGCTCGCGCTCGATCCCGAAGGCTTCAAGCGCCTCGAAGCGATCGTCCATCCGCTGGTGCGCAAACGGGAAACGGAATTTCTGGAGCGACAGCAGGCAGCCGGCGCCGAAATGGTCCTGCTCGATATTCCGCTGCTCTTCGAAACCGGCGCCTGGGAGAGAGTGGACGTCATCGTTGTCGTCAGCACCGATCCACAGATTCAGCGTCAGAGGGTGCTTGCGCGCGATGACATGACGGAAGAAAAATTCGATATGATTCTCTCTCGCCAAACGCCTGATGCGGAAAAACGGCGCCGCGCCGATTATCTGGTCGACACCAGCCACAGCATTGCGGAGACCAGGGCGCGGGTACTTGAGATCGTCGCCGAGCTGAAAATGCGGATTGCCAATGGAGATTTCCGGAATGCGTGAGATCATCTTCGATACGGAAACCACCGGCCTCGACAACCGCGCCGACCGTATCATCGAAATCGGCGGCATCGAGCTCTTCAACCATTTTCCGACCGGCAACACGCTGCATATCTACATCAATCCGGGAGACCAGAAGGTTCATCCGGATGCACTTGCGGTGCACGGCATCACCGATGAATTCCTGAAGGACAAGAAGCCTTTCGCCGAGGTGGCCGAGGAAATCCTCGCCTTCTTCGGCGACGGCAAATGGATCGCCCATAACGCCACTTTCGATATGGGCTTCATCAACGCTGAATTCGCGCGGCTCGGTTTGCCGCCGATCTTGCCCGACAAAGTGGTCGATACGCTGTCGATGGCGCGGCGCAAGCACCCGATGGGACCGAATTCGCTCGACGCGCTCTGCCGGCGTTACGGCATCGACAACTCGCACCGTACCAAACACGGCGCGCTGCTCGACTCCGAACTATTGGCCGAAGTCTATATCGAGATGATCGGCGGCAGACAGGCTGCGTTCGGCCTGAGCATATCGGGTCAACCCGGCCAGGCGGCCCGCGGTGAAATGGCGACGGAAGATGATATGGCGTTTGCCGCGGCGCTCGAACGCCCTCGTCCGCTTGGCTCCCGGCTCAGCCAGTCCGAAGCGCAGGCGCATGAGGCGCTGGTCGCCAAGCTCGGCGAAAAGGGCATCTGGGCGAAATACGCCCGCCCGAATTGAAAATGCCCGGGACCGGCCCGGGCATCCGCATGTCAGAATCCAAAGATTCGATCAGTTCGGAACGGCCTGAACCTTGGCGCGGGCCTGTTCTTCGGCAACGCGCTGAGCGAACATCTGCGTGAAGTCGATCGGATCGATCATCAGCGGCGGGAAACCGCCGTTACGGGTCACGTCGGCGATGATCTGCCGGGCGAAGGGGAAGAGCATGCGCGGGCACTCGATGAAGAGCACCGGCAGCATGTGCTCCTGCGGGAAACCGGCAACGCGGAAGACGCCACCATAGACGAGCTCCGTATGGAACACCGTCTTGTCGCCATCCTTGGCTTCGGCATTCAGCGACAGCACGACATCGAAATCCGTGTCGGAAAGCGGATTGGCGTTGACGTTCACATTGATGTTGATCGTTGGCGCCTTGTCGCGGGCCTGCAGCGAACGCGGCGCACCCGGATTTTCGAATGAGAGGTCCTTGGTATATTGCGCAAGGATCGAAAGGGTCGGGTTGGTCGCACCGTTGCTGTTGTTATCGTCTGCCATTGGCTTTTCCTCGAAGGGCATGGGAATGGTGCCGCCATCTAACATTTCGGGGAGGGGCTTACAACCCTGGGCGCAAGCCGCATCCGACACCGGCGAAGCCTCAGTCCCCGAGATGTTTGCCGGACCATGGCGAGTTGCGATCCGGCTCCCTATGATAGTCCTCCTCGTCGAGATCGACCACCTTCGAATTTGAATTGCGATCGCGGAAGTCGGGTTTCGCGCCAGCGGAAAAGCCGCTTGTGGCGTTGACGACGACGAAGCGTTTGGCGATCGACCGCCAGAGGAGATCGCGCACCGGCGAAATGAGAATGAGGATGGCGATGATATCCGTGAGGAAACCGGGAATGATCAGCAGCAGCGCGGCAATCACCGTCATTGCCGGCTTCAGCAGATCACGTCCGGGCATCACGCCGTTCCGCCCTTCGCTCGACATCCGGCGCAGGATGCCGATTCCCTGCCGGCGCAGCAGGACCACGCCGAAGATGAAGCTCGCCACGACGAGCGCAAGCGTCAGCGCCAGGCCGATTGCGCGACCGACAATGACGAAGCCGGCAATTTCGCCAAGCGGCAGCAACAGAATGAAAGCCGGCAGAATTGAAAAACGCATGGTCGTCATGTCCCGGCCTTTGCCGGTCTCCTCGTGGCGCCGGCGAAGATGCCAGCCATCATTTGAATCATCTGTATAGGCGGACTATATGGGAGTACAAATCAGAGATGTTAACGGCGGTTGCGACTGGATATGAGTTCGAACGACTTCATCACATTATTCTTCCTGGTGGCGGCGGTGCTGATCTTCTTTCAGCTCCGCTCCGTGCTCGGGCGCCGCACAGGAAATGAGAAGCCGCCCCGCGATCTCTATAGGCCAAGGGATGCTGCTCCGGCTGAGGCTGCCGACGCCGGCAAGGTCGTGACGCTGCCGCGCCGTGATGCGACGGCCGAGGACGATGAGCGCTTCTCTGCCATCGACGCCTTTGCCGCGCCGGGGACCCCGCTCAACGAATCGCTGCGCGCCCTGAATAAGGCCGATTCCTCCTTCAGCCCGAAGGAGTTTCTGAACGGTGCCCGCATGGCCTACGAAATGATCGTCATGGCCTATGCCGATGGCGATCGCAAAACCCTTAAGAACCTTTTGTCCCGTGAGGTTTATGACGGATTCGAGGTGGCGATTGCCGAGCGCGAAGCCCGCGGCGAAAAGGTCAAGTCCACCTTCGTCGGCATCGACAAGGCCGAAATCACCCATGCCGAGACGAAGGGCAGCGAAGCGCAGATCACCGTGCGCATCGTCAGCCAGCTGATCTCGGCGACTTACGACAAGGCTGACGTCCTGATCGAGGGCGACGCCGAAAACGTCGCCGAGGTCAACGATCTCTGGACCTTCGCCCGCGACACCCGCTCGCGTGATCCGAACTGGAAACTTGTGGCGACCGAATCGGAACATGAGTGATCAGGCATCGGACTTCGTCCTGCAGGCCATCAGCTTCGATAATTTGGAAGGCTGGAAGGATGATGATCCCTCCGGCCTTTTTGAAGTGATGGGGCGCTGCCGCCGGCAGATCACCGACGTAAAGCCCTACCGTACTGGCTCGCTCGGCCTGAGCGCCGAGGACCTGCTTCTCCTTCTGCTGGACGCTGAAAATTTTACGCCGTCGTCGCCGGCAGCGGCGCGCGCCTTTTTCGAGACGCGTTGCCGGCCATTTCTGATCCGCCGCAAGGACGGCAAGTCCGGTTTCGTCACCGCCTTTTACGAGCCTGAGGTCGAGGTATCGGATCGGCAAAACGAGCTCTTCCGTTTTCCCTTCTACAGCCGCCCGAACGATCTGGTCGATCTCGATGACGGCAATCGCCCGGCCGAACTGGATGGATCCTATGTTTTCGGCCGCTTGCATGATGATGGCCGCATTGGCGCTTATCCGGATCGCCGCGAGATCGATCAGGGCTTTCTCGCCGGTCGCGGCCTTGAAATCGCCTGGGCGAAATCGAAGGTTGATGTCTTCTTCGTGCATGTGCAGGGCGCTGCGCGCCTGCGTTATCGCGACGGGCGTATCGGCCGCATCACTTACGCGGCAAAGGCAGGGCATCCCTTCTCGGCGATCGGCAAGCTCTTGATCGACCGCGGTGAGATCGACCGCGCCGAGATTTCCATGCAGTCGATCCGCGCCTGGCTGGCCCGCAATCCCGAGCGGGTGGACGAGGTGCTATGGCACAACCGCTCCTATATTTTCTTCCGGGAAGCGGCGGTTGCCGATCCTGAGGCGGGTCCGATTGCCGCCGCCAAGGTGCCGCTTCTCGCCGGGCGCTCGCTCGCGGTCGACCGGCTGATCCATACCTTCGGTTTCACCATTTTCATCCGCGCCGACAGCCTCACCCATCTTAATCACGGCCGCCCGTTCCGTCGGCTGATGCTGGCGCTCGACACCGGCTCGGCGATCGTCGGGCCGGCGCGCGGCGATATCTTCACCGGTTCGGGGGACTTGGCCGGAGAGCGCGCCGGCACCGTCCGCAACGACGCCGATTTCGTCATCCTCATTCCCAAAGCCGCCGCCGGACGTTTCGACTGATGGCCAGGGATCGCAAGCTCAGCGCCGATGAGAGGATCCTGTGGGGCAAGGTGGCCCGCAGCACGCGGCCGATGCCCGGAAAAGCGAACGAGTTGACCGAGCTTGACGCCTTTCTGGCCGAAGCGGAAGCGGCGGCAGAACGGCAGACAGCCGAAAAGCAGACCTCCGTTGCGCCGACGGCAGCACAGCCGGCCCCACCGTCGACGCCGCGACAGCCGGCGAAGGCGCACCATCCGCTGGAAAGACCGGTCAAGCGCAAAATCGCCAAAGGCCGGCTGGCGCTCGAGGCGCGCATCGACCTGCATGGCCTGGTGCAGAGCGAGGCCCATGTCATCCTGCTCGATTTTTTAATCCGCGCCCATGAACGCGGCATGCGCCATGTGCTTGTCATCACCGGCAAGGGCAGCTCGCTGGGCAGCGAAGGTGCGTTGAAAAGAGCGGTTCCCCTGTGGTTCTCGAAGCCGGAATTCCGCTACCTGATCTCCTCCTATGAGCCAGCCGCACAGCATCATGGCGGTGAGGGAGCGCTCTATATCCGGCTGTCGCGGCGGCATGGGGAAAAGCCATGACACCCTTTGGAGAGGCGGTTCGCAGGCTGAGGGCGCGAAAGGGCGTCTCGCAGAAGGAGATGGCGCAAGCACTGAACGTCTCCCCCGCCTATCTCTCGGCGCTCGAACATGGCAAGCGCGGCCTGCCGACATTCGACCTGCTGCAGCGCATCGCAGGCTACTTCAACATCATCTGGGACGAGGCCGAGGAACTGTTCCTGCTTGCCCGCTCCTCCGACCCTCGCGTCGTCATCGACACCTCGGGCCTGCCGCCGGAATATACCGAACTCGCCAACCGGCTGGCCCGGCGGATCCGCGACCTTGACAGCGCCGAGATCGCCCGGTTATCGGCTGTTCTCGAAAATGGCGGCAAAGGTGACGGAAAAGCGTCATAATCCCCTGTTTTATGGCTTGTTCAGGGGACTTGCCATTGGGAACCGGGCTCAAAAAACCTATATACAAGAGTGAAGAAAGCCGGTGATTCGCAGGGCGCGCCGCCGCTTTACGGCAACAGGGAAAATCTCGACAGAATGAGCGATACATCCGCGACGGAAAACGGCGTAAGCACCGAATATGGCGCAGATTCCATCAAGGTCCTGAAGGGCCTCGATGCCGTGCGCAAGCGCCCCGGCATGTATATCGGCGATACCGACGACGGCTCCGGCCTGCATCACATGGTCTATGAGGTCGTCGACAACGCGATCGACGAAGCGCTGGCCGGCCATGCCGACATCGTTACCGTCACCCTCAACCCGGATGGTTCTGTTACGGTCACCGATAACGGCCGCGGCATCCCGACCGACATCCATAGCGGCGAAGGCGTGTCAGCAGCCGAAGTCATCATGACGCAGCTGCATGCCGGCGGCAAATTCGACCAGAATTCCTACAAGGTCTCAGGCGGTCTGCATGGCGTCGGCGTTTCCGTCGTCAACGCCCTCTCTGTCTGGCTGAAGCTGAAGATCCGCCGCCATGGCAAGATCCATGAAATGAGCTTCACCCATGGCGTGGCCGACGCACCGCTGAAGGTCACCGGCGATGCCCCTGATTCGACCGGCACGGAAGTGAGCTTCATGCCGAGCAGCGAAACCTTCACCATGACTGAATTCGATTACGGTACGCTGGAGCACCGCCTGCGCGAACTCGCCTTCCTGAATTCGGGCGTGCGCATCCTTTTGAGCGACAAGCGTCATTCCGATATCAAGCAGGAAGAAATGCGCTATGACGGCGGCCTCGAAGCCTTCGTCGCCTATCTCGACCGCGCCAAGAAGCCGCTCGTCGACAAGCCCGTTGCCATCCGCGGCGAGAAGGACGGCATCACCGTCGAAGTGGCGATGTGGTGGAACGACAGCTATCACGAGAACGTGCTCTGCTTCACCAATAACATTCCCCAGCGTGACGGGGGCACCCATATGGCCGGCTTCCGCGCGGCCTTGACCCGTCAGGTGGTTTCCTATGCCGACAATTCCGGCATCACCAAAAAGGAAAAAGTGACGCTGCAGGGCGAAGACTGCCGCGAAGGCCTGACCGCGGTGCTGTCGGTCAAGGTGCCCGATCCGAAATTCTCGTCGCAGACGAAGGACAAGCTCGTTTCCTCGGAAGTCCGTCCTGTCGTCGAAAGCCTCGTTAATGAGGCGCTGAACACCTGGTTCGAGGAGCATCCGAGCGAAGCCAAGATCCTTGTCGGCAAGGTCGTCGAGGCGGCAGCCGCGCGCGAAGCGGCCCGCAAGGCCCGTGAATTGACCCGCCGCAAGGGTGCGCTCGATATTGCCTCACTACCGGGCAAGCTCGCCGACTGCTCCGAACGCGATCCGGCCAAATCCGAAGTCTTCCTGGTCGAGGGCGATTCCGCCGGCGGGTCGGCCAAGCAGGGCCGGTCGCGCGAAAACCAGGCGATCCTGCCGCTGCGCGGCAAGATCCTGAATGTGGAACGGGCCCGTTTCGACAAGATGCTGTCGAGCCAGGAAATCGGCACGCTGATCACCGCGCTCGGCACCGGCATCGGCAAGGACGAGTTCAACGCCGAAAAGCTGCGATATCACAAGATCATCATCATGACGGACGCCGATGTCGACGGCGCCCACATCCGCACCCTGCTGCTCACCTTCTTCTTCCGGCAGATGCCGGAACTGATCGAGCGCGGCCATCTCTACATCGCTCAGCCGCCGCTCTATAAGGTCGCGCGCGGCAAGTCGGTGCAGTATCTGAAGGATGAGAAGGCGCTCGAGGAGTATCTCATCGCCCAAGGTCTGGAGGATGCCGCGTTGAGACTCGGCAGCGGCGAGGTCCGCACCGGACAGGACCTGCGCGAGGTCATCCTCGATGCGCTGCGTATGCGCGCTCTGCTCGACAATCTCCATTCGCGCTACAATCGCGCCGTCGTCGAACAGGCGGCGATCGCCGGCGCGCTCAATGCCGAACTCGTCAGCGATCAGGCGAGAGCGCAGGCATTGGCGAGCGAGGTCGCAAGCCGTCTCGACATCATTGCCGAAGAGACCGAACGCGGCTGGCAGGGCGACCTGGCGAGCGATGGCGGCCTGCGCCTGGAGCGCATGGTTCGCGGCGTCAAGGAAGTGGTGGTGCTCGACATGGCGCTGATCGGCTCCTCCGATGCCCGCCACATCGACCAGCTGACCGCGCGTCTCAAGGAAATCTATCAGACGCCGCCGTCGCTGCACCGGCGCGAAGGCGACATTGAGATTTCAGGGCCGCGCGCCCTGCTCGATGCGATCTTTGCCAGCGGTCGCAAGGGTCTGACCATGCAGCGCTACAAGGGTCTCGGTGAGATGAATGCCGAACAGCTCTGGGAAACGACGCTCGATCCGAATGTCCGTTCGCTGCTGCAGGTCAAGGTTGCCGATGCCACCGATGCCGACGGCCTCTTCGCTCGGCTGATGGGGGATGAAGTCGAGCCCCGGCGCGAATTCATCCAGGACAACGCGCTCAGCGTCGCCAATCTCGACATCTGATCGAGTGCCTTCAATAAAAGCCCCGCCGTCGCAAGACGGCGGGGCTTTTGCTTGTTCTGTCGCTCAGTTGGCTAGGAAATGGCCGTTAAAGGCAAGGTCGGAGAGCGGCTTGCGCTGGCTCGGGAATTCGCGCGCCTGATTGCGTTCGGAAAGAACGCTCTTGTCGGCCAGACGGCCGACGGCAACGCCCGCTTCGATCCGGTAACCCTCGGGGATATCGAAGGTTTTTCTGATTTCCTCATGTTTGATGCCGCCCATGCCATGGGCATAGAAGCCGGAAAGGCGCGCTTGCAGGGCCAGGTATCCCCAGGCTGCACCGGCGTCGAAGGAATGGGTGTAGCTCGGCTTTTCCTCGCCGGATCCGGCAACGCCGGTGAAGCTGCGTGAGACGACGAAGATCAATGCCGATGCGTTCTTCGCCCATTCCTGATTGGCGTCGACGAGCAGTGTGACGAATTTCTCCCAGTGCTCCGAGCCCTTGAGGGCATAGGTGAAGCGCCAAGGCTGCTGGTTGGAAGAGGAGGGCGCCCAATGGGCGGCTTCGAGCAGGCTGAGCAGCTGTGCCTCATCGATGACTTCGCCGGTAAAGGCGCGAGGCGACCAGCGGTCGAGAAACATCGGATCGATCGGATATTGGGATTCGCGGTTATTGCTCTGCGTCATGCTTGTTCCAGGGTTGGGGCATAAAAATCGTTGAGGTCAATCGGTCCAGACGATGTCGAGTTCCTCGCGGAAGGCGAAACGCTTCAGATGATCGTCGATCACCCCCTGCATCCTTGCCTGTTGGTCGGGATCGGCAACGGAAAGCGTCATGGTGAGCGCCGCATCGTCGGCGGCGAATATCACCTCGGCGCTTTCGCTGAACGGCACCCGGCCCTTATGCGAATCGAAATCGACGCTGAACTTGTGGCTCCAGTGCTTGCAGAGCTGCTGCAGGTAGCGGCTCGCATGTTCGGTGCCTACGACGGCCTTGGAGAGGTGCATGTCGAACTCCATCTCATGTTGGACTGAGGCCAAAGTCATATTTCCTGCTTCGCCGTCTTGGCAAGCGCAGCGTCGTCGCAGCTGGGTGAACGGACAGTCTCTATGAGGATCGGCCCTGAGCGCGCGCCAAAGCGAAAAAACCAATCGATCTCTGTCCCGTCGACAGACGGGTTGAAAATCGATGGTTTCAACGACCGCGTCTATCCCGCCCTCAAATGGGGCCTATCGCGCCGGTTTTGCCAGCAAGCAGATCGCCGATGAGAAAGCCTTCGCCGATGTCTTCGATTGGATCGAGCCGCAATTCGAAAACTGGTCTTACCTCTTCGCGGAACACCGGCTTTCGGACTATGCCGATCTAAGCGCCTTCTGCTGGCTCACACTGCACTGGCCGGATATCGCTGAGACAATGGGTCTCGACCATATCAAGCGAGGCTACTATTCGGTTGAAAGCCTGAACTTGACGAAAATCGTTCCTGCCGGTCCAGATCTCTCCGAAATTTTCTAGGAACGCCGTACCGCTTCCGGGCAAAGCCGTAATGACACCGATGAATAATTCGTTCATAGGTGGTCGCACATTCGATTTCGATGAGGAGGCATTCCATGAAGCTGATGCGTGTTGGCGAAGCAGGTCGAGAAAAGCCGGCGCTTCTCGATGCGGATGGCAAGATCCGCGATCTTTCGGCGCATATCGCCGATATCGCTGGCGAGGCAATATCGCCGTCCGGCCTTGCAAGGATCGCGGCGCTCGATCCGAAGAGCCTTCCGGAACTTGCCCCCGGCCGTATCGGCGCCTGCGTCGCCGGCACGGGCAAATTCATCTGCATCGGCCTCAATTTCTCCGACCATGCCGCCGAAACCGGAGCCACCGTGCCGCCGGAGCCGGTCATCTTCATGAAGGCGACGTCGGCCATCGTCGGCCCGAACGACACCGTTCTGATCCCGCGCGGTTCCGAAAAAACCGACTGGGAAGTCGAGCTCGGCGTCGTCATCGGCAAGACGGCGAAATATGTCAGCGAAGCCGAGGCGCTCGACTATGTCGCCGGTTACTGTGTGTCGCACGATGTTTCCGAACGCGCCTTCCAGACCGAGCGCGCCGGCCAATGGACCAAAGGCAAGTCCTGCGACACCTTCGGCCCGATCGGCCCTTGGCTGGTCACCAAGGATGAAATCGCCGATCCGCAGAATCTCGGTATGTGGCTTAAGGTCAACGGTCAGACGATGCAGAATGGTTCCTCCAAGACCATGGTCTATGGCGTCGCGCACATCGTTTCCTATCTCAGCCAATTCATGTCGCTGCATCCTGGCGACGTCATCTCGACGGGGACGCCGCCCGGCGTCGGAATGGGCATGAAGCCGCCGCGCTTCCTCAGGAATGGCGATGTCGTCGAGCTCGGCATCGAAGGGCTCGGCAGCCAGAAGCAGAGCTTTGTTGCGGATCGTTAACGACGCTACCTCAGCTGAACCTTAAACTTTCGGTTCTATGGTGATGCCAGAGATCAACTCTCTGGCATTTCCTGTGCAGGTCTGGGACGTCCATGTTGCTGTGCAACAAAAACCTGTTAGTCTGCGTTACGTGCCAGCGTGCGGAAAGAGCTCGACGTCTATCACCCGACGTCATCTTTTCGATAGAGAAAGGCAGCGCCTTCTATGTTCTATCAGCTTTATGAATTGAATCATGCCGCCATGGCGCCGTTTCGCGCCGCGGCTGACATCATGCGGTTTGCCTATGCCAATCCGCTGAACCCGTTCGCCCAGACGCCGTTCGGCCGCACGATGGCGGCAAGCCTCGAAATGTTCGAGCGTACGACGCGCCGCTACGGGAAACCGGAGTTCGGACTGAAGCAGACGGTGATCGGCGATCAGACGGTTTCCGTTCGTGAAGAGATCGTCTGGTCGCGGTCCTTCTGCAACCTCCTTCATTTCTCGCGCAACGTCCCGCCTGGCCGCGCCAGCGATCCGCGCATCCTGATCGTTGCGCCGATGTCCGGCCACTATGCGACGCTGCTGCGCGGTACCGTCGAGGCATTGCTGCCGAGCGCCGATGTCTACATCACCGACTGGATCGACGCCCGCATGGTGCCGATGACGGAAGGCAGCTTCGATTTCGACGATTACGTCGACTACGTCATCGAGATGCTGCATTTCCTCGGTCACGACACGCATGTGATCGCCGTCTGTCAGCCGTCGGTGCCGGTGCTGGTCGCAGCCGCGGTGATGGAGGAAGCCCAGGATCCGCTGTCGCCGTCATCGATGACGCTGATGGGCGGCCCGATCGACACGCGCATCAATCCGACGGCGGTCAACAAGCTCGCCCAGGAGCGGTCGCTGCAGTGGTTTTCCGACAATGTCATCATGAACGTGCCCTGGCCGCAGCCGGGCTTCATGCGGCCTGTCTATCCCGGTTTCCTGCAGTTGTCGGGCTTCATGTCGATGAACCTCGACCGGCACCTCGTCGCCCACAAGGAGTTCTTCATGCATCTCGTGAAGAACGATGGCGAACCGGAAAAACATCGCGATTTCTATGACGAATATCTCGCCGTCATGGATCTGACCGCCGAGTTCTACCTGCAGACGGTCGAACAGGTCTTCATGAAGCATTCGCTGCCGAAGGGCGAATTGATGCACCGAGGCAAGCGGGTCGATCCGGCGGCGATCCGCAGGGTCGCGCTCCTGACCGTCGAGGGCGAGAATGACGACATTTCAGGCGTCGGCCAGACCAGGGCGGCGCAGACCATCTGCGTCAACATCCCCGAAGACATGCGCATGCATTATCTCCAGCCGGATGTCGGCCACTACGGCGTTTTCAACGGCTCGCGATTCCGTCGCGAGATCGCGCCGCGCATCGTCAATTTTGTCCGCCAGCATTCCCGCACCGCCGTCAAGCCGCAGGTGCCGCGCGTCATCAAGGGCGGTCGCACCGCCTGATTTAGCGACAGCTGAATTAGGGAAGTGGATTCAAGGCCTTGTTCGATTTGGCAGGCAATCGTCTTGAAGGCGGTTCTTGCGGTAACCACATCGATTTCCAGCGTTCGGCATCTTGCCGGCCGCGGAAAGCGAGGATACCGCACGATGAACCAGTCAGCATTGCTTCGACCGGATTGGACTCCGGCTACCATTGCCCTGATGATTCTCGGCTTCATGGTTTTCTGGCCTCTGGGTCTGGCCATGCTAGCCTACATCATTTTCGGCGATCGTCTGCGCGGCTTCAAGCGCGACGTCAATCAGGCGACCGACGGCTTCTTTGCCTCCTGCCGCCGTTCGCATGGCCGCCACCGCCCGCATTTTTCGACCGGCAACGTCGCATTCGACGACTGGCGTAAGGCCGAGCTCGACCGGATCGAGGAAGAGCGCCGCAAGCTCGACGAAATGCGCGAGGAATTCGACGAGTATCTGCGTGAACTCCGCCGCGCTAAGGACCAGGAAGAGTTCGACCGCTTCATGCGTGACCGCAAAAACGCCAAGCGCGACGATAACGGCCCGGTCGCAGAGTTCCAGACGCCGTGAAGGCTTAAAGCATGTCGCGCAGGAGTGTGAAGCGCTTTTGCGGCAACGACATGCGTAAACGAAGACCTAAAGCGCAAGGAGCGAATCTGAAAGATCGCGACGCGCTTCAGGCGATGAAATGGTGACCGGCATCTCACCGATGCCGGTTTTTCCATGTCCGCCAGCCTCGCAAATCGTTTAGGATTCACCGGCGAATCGTATAGAAAATCACCATGTTTCCGCTTCTGAAGACACGGCCAAAGGCGCGAAAGCCGGCTCCGCCCGAGACGCGGACGCTCGACGTCGCCGGCCGGCTCATGCCGCTGACCATCAAGCAGCACGATCAGGCAACCCGTATCACGCTTCGCATCGAGCCAGGTGGGCGGGCTCTGAGGATGACGGTACCAAGAGGCCTTGCGGCGCGTGAGGTCAACGCTTTCCTCGATCGGCACCAGGGATGGCTGCTCACCAAGCTCGCCAAGTTTTCGATCGATACCGGCTTAAGCGACGGCGGGAAGATCCTCCTGCGCGGCGTTTCCCATCGCATCGAGCACACAGGCAGTCTGCGCGGCTTGACGGAGGCGGTCGCTGTGGATGGCAGCCCTGTGCTGCGCGTCAGCGGCCTGCCCGAGCATGTCGGACGGCGCATTTCGGCCTTCCTCAAGAAGGAGGCGCGCGCCGATCTCGAGAGGCTGGCGACGATGCATGCGGCAACGATCCGGGCACCGATCCGCTCGATCTCGATGAAAGATACCCGCAGCCGCTGGGGCTCTTGCTCGTCGGAGGGAAATTTGAGTTTCTCCTGGCGTATCGTCATGGCGCCGCCTTCGGTGATCGATTATCTGGCCGCTCACGAAGTCGCCCATCTCAAGGAGATGAACCACGGCCCCCGCTTCTGGGCACTTTGCAAGAAGCTTTGCCCCGGCATGGAGGAAGCGAAATTGTGGCTGAAGCGGCACGGCAGCCAGCTGCACGCCATCGATTTCGATTAGACCCAAGCCCCGCTAAATACAGCTTTCCATGCAAATTGGCTCGACTCTTGCAGCATTTCGTGTCACTTCGCTGCCATGAAACCCGATATCAAGATCTGTGGCTTGAAGACGCCCGAAGCGATTGATCGCGCGTTGAAACGCGGCGCGACCCATATCGGTTTTATCTTCTTCGAAAAGAGCCCGCGTTACATCGAGCCGGATGTGGCGGCAAAGCTTGCCGAACCGGCGCGTGGCAGGGCGAAGATCGTCGCCGTCGTCGTCGATCCCACAAATGACGATCTGGACGAAATCGTGTCGCTGCTGAAGCCTGACATGCTGCAGCTCCATGGCAACGAGAGTCCCGAACATGTGCTGACCATCAAGGCGCTCTATGGTCTGCCTGTGATGAAAGTCTTTTCCGTGCGTACGGCCGACGATCTCAAGCGCGTCGAAGCCTATATCGGCATCGCCGACCGTTTCCTCTTCGATGCGAAAGCGCCGAAGGGTTCGGAACTGCCTGGCGGCAACGGGATTTCCTTCGACTGGAGCCTTCTCGGCTGGCTCGACGGCAGCATCGACTACATGCTGTCCGGCGGGCTGAACAAGGACAATGTCGCGGATGCGCTTGTGAAGACAAAGGCACATGGTATCGACGTTTCCTCGGGTGTCGAAACCGAGCCCGGCGTCAAGAGCGTCGCGTTGATCGATGAATTTTTCGATGCGGTCGAAGAGGCGGATAAGTCCGTCGTGGCCTCAGGGAGTTGAGAGTGAACGAAACGCCTAAACCGAATTCCTTCCGTTCCGGGCCCGATGAAGATGGCCGCTTCGGCATCTATGGCGGTCGTTTCGTTGCCGAAACGTTGATGCCTTTGATCCTCGATCTGCAGGATGAATGGAACAAGGCGAAGAACGATCCCGCCTTTCAGGCGGAACTGAAGCATCTTGGCGCCCATTATATCGGCCGCCCGAGCCCGCTTTATTTCGCTGAACGGCTGACGGCCGAACTCGGCGGCGCGAAGATCTATTTTAAACGCGAGGAGCTGAACCACACCGGTTCGCACAAGATCAACAACTGCATCGGCCAGATCCTGCTCGCCAAGCGCATGGGCAAGACGCGGATCATCGCCGAAACCGGCGCCGGCCAGCATGGCGTCGCTTCGGCGACCGTTGCTGCCCGCTTCGGCCTCCCCTGCGTCGTCTACATGGGCGCCACCGACGTCGAGCGCCAGGCGCCGAACGTTTTCCGCATGAAGCTGCTCGGCGCCGAAGTGAAGCCGGTTACGGCAGGCAGCGGCACCCTTAAGGATGCGATGAACGAGGCGCTGCGCGACTGGGTCACCAATGTCGAGGATACCTACTACCTGATCGGCACGGCGGCCGGCCCGCATCCTTATCCGGAGATGGTCCGCGACTTCCAGTCGGTGATCGGCGCCGAAGCGAAAGAGCAGATGCTGGCAGCCGAAGGCCGTCTGCCGGATCTCGTCATTGCTGCCGTCGGCGGCGGCTCGAACGCCATCGGCATCTTCCATCCCTTCCTGGATGATTCCTCCGTGAAGATCGTCGGCGTCGAAGCCGGCGGCAAGGGCCTGCAGGGCGACGAACATTGCGCCTCCATCACCGCCGGAACGCCCGGCGTGCTGCACGGCAACCGCACCTACCTGCTGCAGGATGGCGATGGCCAGATCAAGGAAGGTCACTCGATTTCGGCCGGTCTCGACTATCCCGGTATCGGTCCCGAACATTCCTGGCTGAGCGATATCGGCCGCGTGGACTATGTGCCGATCATGGACCACGAAGCGCTCGAGGCCTTCCAGACCCTGACCCGCCTCGAAGGCATCATCCCGGCGCTCGAGGCCGCGCATGCGATTGCCGAGGTCATCAAGCGCGCGCCGAAGATGGGCAAGGATGAGATCATCCTGATGAATCTCTCCGGCCGCGGCGACAAGGATATCTTCACTGTCGGCAAGATTCTGGGAATGGGACTGTAAGACATGACCGCACGCATGGACAAACGCTTTGCCGCGCTGAAGGCCGAGGGCCGTCCGGCGCTTGTGACCTATTTCATGGGCGGCGATCCTGACTACGACACCTCTCTCGGCATCATGAAGGCGCTGCCGGAAGCGGGTTCCGACATTATCGAGCTCGGCATGCCTTTCTCCGATCCGATGGCCGACGGCCCGGCGATCCAGCTGGCCGGTCAGCGGGCGCTGAAAGGCGGCCAGACGCTGAAGAAGACGCTGCAGCTGGCGGCCGACTTCCGCAAGACCAACGATGCGACGCCGATCGTCATGATGGGCTATTACAATCCGATCTACATCTACGGCGTCGAGACGTTCCTGGATGATGCGCTTGCTGCCGGTATCGACGGCCTGATCGTCGTCGACCTGCCGCCCGAGATGGATGACGAACTCTGCATTCCGGCGATCCGCAAGGGCATCAACTTCATCCGCCTGGCGACGCCGACCACGGACGAGAAGCGCCTGCCCGCGGTGCTGAAAAACACCTCCGGCTTCGTCTATTACGTCTCGATGAACGGCATCACCGGCTCGGCGCTGCCCGATCCGTCGCTGGTTTCGGGCGCCGTCCAGCGCATCAAGCAGCATACGGAGCTGCCCGTCTGCGTCGGCTTCGGCGTCAAGACGGCGGAACATGCCAAGGTCATCGGCGGCTCGGCCGATGGCGTTGTCGTCGGCACCGCCATTGTCAATCAGGTCGCAACCAGTTTGACGAAAGACGGAAAGGCGACGGCCGACACCGTTCAGGCGGTCGCAACGCTGGTGCGCGGCCTTTCCTCGGGAACACGTTCGGCGCGCCTTGTTGCTGCCGAATAGTTTTCCCACATTGGCACCAATCAGTTAGGAGATTTCGAGTTGAACTGGATCACCAACTACGTTCGCCCGCGGATCAATTCCATGCTGGGCCGCCGCGAAGTTCCCGAGAACCTGTGGATCAAGTGCCCGGAAACGGGCGAAATGGTCTTCCACAAGGATCTGGAATCCAACAAATGGGTCATTCCCGCATCCGGTTATCACATGAAGATGCCGGCCAAGGCGCGCCTTGCCGACCTTTTCGACAATGGCGAATATGAATCGCTTCCGCAGCCGAAGGTCGCCCAGGACCCGTTGAAGTTCCGCGATTCAAAAAAATATATCGATCGCCTCCGCGACAGCCGTGTGAAGACCGAACAGGAGGATACCATCCTTGCCGGCCTCGGAAAGGTGCGCGGTCTGAAACTCGTTGCCGTTGTGCATGAATTCAACTTCATTGGCGGTTCGCTCGGCATTGCCGCCGGCGAGGCGATCGTCAAGGCTTTCGAACGCGCGACGTCCGAGAAGTGCCCGCTGGTGATGTTTCCCGCCTCCGGCGGCGCGCGCATGCAGGAAGGCATTCTGTCGCTGATGCAGCTGCCGCGCACAACCGTTGCCGTCGACCTGCTGAAGGAATCCGGCCAGCCCTATATCGTTGTGCTGACCAACCCGACCACAGGCGGTGTGACGGCCTCCTACGCCATGCTCGGCGATATTCATCTGGCAGAGCCCGGCGCCGAAATAGGCTTTGCCGGTAAGCGCGTGATCGAGCAGACGCTGCGCGAGAAGCTGCCTGAGGGTTTCCAGACCTCCGAATATCTATTGGAACATGGTATGGTCGATATGGTCGTCAAACGTCACGATATTCCGGAGACACTGGCGCGTCTGCTGAAGATCCTGACGAAGAAGCCCGTTTCGGCGGCCAACGACATGAATGGCGGCGCGATCGCTCTGGCGGCGAGCGCCTGATAACCGACACACAGGCGGGGGTGCCGAATTGATACCAAGAGGCCAAACCGCGGTGAGTGAGGCAGCGCAAGAGATAGAAAAACTCATGGGATTGCATCCCAAGGGGTTCGATCTGTCTCTCGATCGCATCACCCGTCTTCTTGATCAACTCGGCAACCCGCACCGGAAACTGCCACCTGTGATCCATGTCGCCGGCACCAACGGCAAGGGCTCGGTCACCGCCTTCTGCCGCGCCTTGCTCGAGGCCGGCGGCTACAGCGCCCATGTCCATACCTCGCCCCATCTCGTCAATTGGCACGAGCGCTATCGCATCGGTGTCAAGGGCGGGCGCGGGCAGCTCGTCGATGACGCCGTCTTCGCCGATGCCGTGCGACGCGTGGCGGATGCCAATGCCGGGCAGCATATCACCGTCTTCGAAATCCTGACGGCGGTCACCTTCATTCTGTTTTCCGAACATCCGGCCGATGCCGCGATCATCGAAGTCGGTCTCGGCGGCCGTTTCGACGCGACCAATGTCATTTCCGATCCGGCCGTCTCGGTGATTATGCCAATCTCGCTGGATCACCAGCCCTATCTCGGCGACAGGGTTGAGCTGATCGCGGCCGAAAAAGCCGGCATCATGAAGCCGGGACTGCCTGTCGTCATCGGCCACCAGGAATATGATGCGGCACTCGACGTGCTGATGTCGACGGCGGAGCGGCTGCATTGCCCGAGCGCCGTCTTCGGTCAGGATTTCATGGCGCATGAGGAATATGGGCGGCTCGTCTATCAGGACGAGTTCGGCCTTGCCGACCTGCCGCTGCCGCGCCTTCCCGGCCGCCATCAGTATGCCAACGCCGCCGCGGCCATCCGCGCCGTCAAGGCCGCGGGTTTCATTGTCACCGAGACGATGATGGAAAAGGCGATGAATTTCGTGGAGTGGCCGGGCCGGCTGCAGCGCCTCAGCGAAGGCCGGCTGATGCAATATGCGCCGGCCGGTGCCGAGATCTGGGTCGATGGCGGGCATAATCCCGGCGCCGGCGAAGTGATCGCCGAAGCCATGGCCAATTTCGAGGAGCGCCAGCCGCGGCCGCTTTTCCTGATCATCGGCATGATCAACACCAAGGACCCGATCGGTTATTTCAAGGCTTTCACAGGCCTGGTCGAGAAGGTGTTCTGCGTGCCGATCCGCGGCAGCGACGCGATGATCGACCCTGTGATATTGTCGAACGCCGCCTATGATGCGGGTTTGATCGCCGAACCGATGTCGACGGTCGGCGAGGCGCTGGAAGCGATAAAATCGGCCCTCGACCCAGCGGCACTGCCGCCCCGCATCCTCATCGGCGGCTCTCTCTATCTCGTCGGAGATGTGCTTGCCGACAACGGCACGCCCCCGAAATAAGCAGACGAAAAAAGCCCGGCCGAAGCCGGGCTTTTCCATGCGATATATGAAGACGATATCGATTAGGCGGCGTTCGAAATCCAGTTCGAAAGCGCTGTCTTCGGCTTGGCGCCGACGGAGATATCAGCGACTTCGCCGCCCTTGAAGATCGCGAGCGTCGGAATGGAGCGCACGCCGAACTGGGCGGCGAGTTCCGGGTTTTCATCGATATTGAGCTTGGCGACCTTGACCTTGCCTTCCATCTCGACGGAGATTTCCTCGAGGCTCGGAGCAATCATCTTGCACGGACCGCACCATTCAGCCCAGAAATCGACGACGACGGGTTCTGCGGATTCCAGAACTTCCGACTGGAAGTTATTGATATCGACTTTCACGGTAGCCATAGGCTGCTCCTTTGACCGAAGAAGATGTTGAACCACATGTGATGGTGCGGCGCCAAATTTTCAATGTCCGGTATTTCACTTTGTCTTGAGTCCTGCAAGCGCCAAACCGAGTGCCTCTTCGCTCAAAGTGTAGAGCGACGCATTCTCGGTGTAGACGAGCATGCAGTCGATGCGTTTGCCGGGATAGAGCGGTGCCAGGATCTCACGATAAATCGCGAGCTGAGCCTTATGTGCGAAAGGGATCGCCTCCTCGGTCGAAGGTGGCACCCGATTTGTCTTGTAATCAAGAATGACGACGCGATCGGCAAGCACGGCGAGCCGATCGATACGGCCGGAGACCGCATAGCGCCTGTCTGCGAGCGTCAATGTTCCCATGATCGAAACTTCCGGCTGGGCCTCTACTCCGAGAACCGGCTGCAGACCTTCTTCGTCCATTAGTCTCAGAACCGAATCGACGAGCCGGCGGCGTTCCGCTTCAGGCCAGAACCGCGCCGCCCGCTCGGCATAGCGGCTTGCGGCATCCGGCCGTTTGACCGGGGGAATGTCGGGAAGCGCCTGCAGCATGCGATGGATCAACCTGCCCTTCTCCAGGGAACGATCGCTGCGCTCCTTCTCGCCGAACAGCGGCGAAGCGACAAACAAGCTGCCCTCGTCTTCGTCGACGATCGTCCCGGCGCCGGATGGGCTGAGGGGGCGGGGCAGCTCAGCCTGCGGCGGCAGTGGCCGCAATAGGCCTTCCGGCAACGCCTCCTGGCTGTCGCGCGCCTCATGGCGGTCGATACGCTCGAAGCGCCGCTCCACCCGCGGCACCCGCCATCGGATGCCCGGCCATTCGCCGTCTGGGCCGGAGAAGGTGGCCGCCTCCACATGCGGATGGCCTTCGCTGAGCGCGGCTGAGATCATCATGTGCCAGGTATCGTTGTTGACACGAACGCCACGGTAGCCGCAAACAACAAGCCGGTCGGCAGCCCGTGTCATGGCGACGTAAAGCAGCCGGCGATACTCCTCTTCCGCCAGCATCTGGATCCGTGCTGCATCGTTTTGCGTCAGCGAATTGGCGAGGTCGGAGACGGGAACCCAGGCCGGCAGCGGCGGCTCGTCGGCGTCCGTTTCGATCAGGCGAAGCTTCGGCAGATGTGTATGCGTGAACGGCTTGGAGCCGCCGTCGACGAGGAAGACGATCGGTGCTTCAAGACCCTTGGAGGCATGCACGGTCATGATCCTGACCTCGTTGCGCCCCTTGTCCTGCTCACGCTTCACCTCCGGCGCTTCGAGCTCCAGCGTTGAGATGAAGGATTGCAGCCCGGGAAGGCCGGAACTCTCGTGGTCGAGCGTAAAGGTCAGGAACTCGTCGAGAATATCGCTGACCTCGGTGCCGAGACGGGCAAGGAATTGCCGCCGCCCGCCATGGCTGCCCAGCACGCGCGCATAGAAATCATGGACCGACAGAAGCCGCGACTGCCGCAGAAACAGCTCCAGCCTTTCGACGGCAGCACGGAAACGTTCAGTACCATCGGCCGCAAACCTCTTGAGATGGCTCCAGAGGCTCTCGTTGTCGCCCCGAAGGCCGGCGATTGCAAAGATATCGTCCTCCGAAAAATCGAAAAGCGGGCTCTTCAGCACGGCAGCGAGCGAAAGGTCGTCCTCTGGCAGAAGCAGGAAACGGCCGAGCGCCAGCAGATCCTGCACCGCGATATGGCTGGTCAGCGTCAGTCGGTCGGCGCCGGCGACGGGAATGTCGCCACGGCGCTTCAAGGCGCGGGTCAAGGCATTGACGAAGGCGTCGCGCTTGCGCACCAGAACGAGGATATCGCCGGCTTCGATCAGCCGCTCCGTGCCTTTGTCGACGATCGTTTCACGGCCGACGAGCGTGCCGATCGCATGGGCGATCCGCCGCGCGAGGATTGCGGCCGGCGCGCTTTCCGGCGTCGCATCGAAGGGCGCCGTCCAATCCTCTTCCTTCACCACCGCCTCAGGCGCGACCATCTCCCAGAGGTCGACGGCGCCGGGATGTCCGATGCGGCTGGATCGATGTACGACCGGTTCGCCGACAGCGCTGAGACCCCGCGCATTGTCCGCCGTCCGGAAGATCTGGTCGACGGCTTCGAGCACGTCGGCGGTCGAGCGGAAGGAGAGCGGCAGCCGCACGGAGGAAAATCTCTGCCCGCTGTCGGCGACCCGCCGCCGTGTCCGGTCGCTCTCTTCGGAAAAACGCTCGGGTCGCGCTCCTTGGAAGGAGTAGATCGACTGTTTCTCGTCGCCGACGGCAAAGAGCGTGCGCACGACCGGCCGGGCGCTCTCGCCGGAAAAGAAATCCTCGGCGAGCGACTGGATGACGCTCCATTGGATCGGGCTGGTATCCTGTGCCTCGTCGACGAGGATATGATCGATACCCCGGTCCAGCTTGTAATGGACCCAGGGACCGACGCCACTCTTCGTCAGCAGGTCGGCGGTGCGTGTGATCAGGTCTTCGAAATCGAGTTGGCTGCGCTGCTTCTTCAGTTCCTCGTAATCGTGGTTCAGCCGACCGGCGAGCACCAGCGCCGCCCTCGTGGCGCCGAACATCCGCATCAGCTTCAACCGGTCACGGTTTGCGGCGACATGCGCGCGGGCGGCGGCTATGGCGCTCGTCAATTCCGGCGCTTCCGCAAGCATGGCTTTGACCAGGAACTGCGAGTCCGTTTTCGGCTCGCCTTTTGCCGTCAAAAAGATCTTCTCCAGCATCTCGGCGCGCTTGGCATCATCGCGCTCCCGACCGGCGAGCCTGAGGCCATAAGCAACCTCCTGCGCCTTGGCGCCGCCCTTCTGGTCGGCAAGCGCCAAATAAAGCTCCAGCATGCCGCCCGAAAGCTCCGGCAACGGCCAATATTGCGCCGCGATCCGGCTTTCAGTATCGCCCACGGCAAGGCCGAGCCTGTCGCGCAGAACCGTCTCCACGCCGCCCTGTCGCTCGGCAGCCGCCGTGAAGCGGCGAATGGCATTGCGGTTGGCGATGATGTCGGCGAGCAGGTTCTCCAGCCCGGATTCATCGCCGAGATTGAGCACATAGGCGAATGCCTCGGCAAGAGCGCTGCCTTCCTCCGGCGCCGTTGCCGTCAGCAGCGCCCGGCGTACATCGGAAAGCAGTGCCGCCGCCGCGCGATCGTCGAGGACCGAGAAGTGCCCGGCAACATTGGCCTCCAGCGGGAATTGGTGCAGCAGCGCTTCGCAAAAGGCATGGATTGTCTGGATCTTCAATCCGCCCGGTGTTTCCAGCGCCTTCGCAAACAGCCGGCGCGCCTCGGCAAGCTTTAAGGCATCCGGCGCCGTACCCTCGATCTGCGTGATGCGCCGGCTGAGATTTTCGTCGTCAAGCACCACCCAGCCTGCCAGCCGTTCGAAGACGCGGTTCGACATTTCGGAGGCCGCGGCCTTGGTATAAGTCAGGCAGAGAATGGCGGAAGGCCGTGCGCCGGCGAGCAGGAGACGAATGACACGCTGGGTCAGGACATGCGTCTTGCCGGAACCGGCATTGGCCGAGACCCAGGCCGAGCGCTCGGGATCGGAGGCGATTGCCTGTTGAATCGTGGTCCAGCCGATCCAGGCGCCGGGATCGTCGTCAATCGGAAGTGCAGTCTGGTCACTCATCGCCGCCGCCTTCCTCGGTCTCGGCAGTCGACCATTCGGAGACGCGGGCGAGATGATCATAGTCGCCGCCGAAATCAAACTGCTGCGCCGGAATGAGCCGCGAGGTAAAGCCTTTTTCGCCGGACTGCAGCAAACTGACGAACTTGATCAGCTGGTCGACCGAGTCCGCGGCAAGGTCCATCGCCGATTTTGCCTTGTCGCTGCGGGCCGAGTTTTCGTTGTTCACCGTATCGACCTGGAACCGGCGTCCAGGACGCAGACGGACATAGAGCAGATCCTGCGGGATGAGACTGCCGGCATCGCGGAAGGCGCCGGCGCTCAACGCGGCCGCTTCGAGCGCGAGCTGCGGATCGAGAAGCGCGCGTGCCTGTGCCGGTGAGGGGTTATAGCCGGTCTTGTAGTCAATGATATCGGCCGCCCCCGGCCCCGTAATATCGATCCGGTCGGCAACGCCGTTCAGCCGGACATCGATCGCCTCCAGCTCCACGCCGCCGCGCACTTCCGTCAGTGTCCTGCGGATGGCGGGACGTCGTCCGGCCTCCCATTCGAGGAAGGCGCCGGCCACGTCGCGAAAGCGCGGCCGCCACACGGCATCGATATGTGGCGGCAGCTTCTCCATGTCGAAAAGCTCGGTAAGAATCTGCTCCATCGCCGCTGCCGCCTCCGGCGTGCCGGCGACATGGGCTTCGCGGATGAACCGGTCGATGATCTTGTGGTAGAGCGTTCCGCGTTCGGCCGCTCCCGGATCCCGGTTGAACGCGTCGACCGGATCGAGCCGCAGGATGCGGCGGGCATAGATCGCATAGGGATCGCGGCGCAGCCGGCCGACCTCGCTGAAGGAATAGGACTTCGGCTGCAGCGCCAGAGGCGGTTTCGGCGAGGGTCGCTGCGCCGGTGCCTGAACTTCTCCCCGATCGATGAGGCCGGCCCATTGCAGATACCGGTTACCGCGCCCTCTCAACGCCGCTTCGAATGTCTCTCCGCCGAGCGCCAGCAGCCGCTGCAGCCAGCGCGAGGCGACGGTCGGCGTCGAACCTTGGCGCAGCGCTCTCGAATAGATCAGGTGGCGAGTGCCGTTCGCCATCTCGAAATCATGCGCCAGTTGGCCGATGCGCCGCTCCGGCGGTTCGAGCCCGATCTCCGTCTTCATCATGCGCGCAATGAAGGGATTGTTGGCGCTCTGCCCTGGCCAGGAGCCTTCGTTCAAGCCGCCGAGGATCAGCGTGTCGACGCTCTGTAGGCGGGCTTCGAGCGTGCCGAAGATGAAGAGGCGGGGATGGCTGAGTGCCCGGGGTTTCACCGCATGGCCGGCGGCAAGTGCGGCCATGATGTCGATCCATTGCGGCCCGTCGGCCTCCATCTGGCCATCCGTGTCGATCACTTCGCTGAGAAGCGAGGCAAGGGCGTCTCCTGCCTCGTGCGACCAGAGATCGGCAAGATTGCCGTGCGGATCTGCCGCGACCGCTTCGAGCGAACGGCCGGTCCGCTCCGCCCATTCGGACAGCGTGAAACGCGCCGTCTTGCCGCGTTCTTCCGGCCGGTGCCGGACCAGCGCGGAAGCCAGAGGTTCGGTTGCGCGGGCAACCCGGCGGGCAAGCTCGGATGCGGCATTGGCCGCCTCGGCTGGCAGCGTTTTTCGCCATTGCGGCGTGTGTCGGTCCAGAGCCTGCTCGCCGAGCTGATGGGCCAGGAGCGACTCGAGCGCACTGATATCCACCTCCGCCACGCCGCCGCGCAGTGCCAGCAGCTCAAGCGCCTCGGTCGCAGAAATCAGGGCCCCACGTTCGAGGCCGAAGCGGGCCAGCGGATGTTTGAGCAGCGAGACGATCGCCACCGGATCGCCCGGGCGCAGCGCCGCTTCCAGCAGTAATTGCAGCAGGGTGCCCTGCGGCGTGGCCGAAAGCGGCGTACCGGCCGAATCGTCGGCGAGGATGCCGAAGCGGGAAAGTTCGGCCATCACCCGACGGGCGAGATTGCGGTCGGGCGTAATCAGCGCTGCCCGGCTTTCGCCGTCCTGGCCCGGCCTTTCCAGTGCGAGCCTGAGCGCGATGGCAATTGCGGTTGCTTCCTCGCGTTCATTGGCGGCTTCGATCAGCGAAACATCGGCGAAGGCCGAAGTCAGCGCTCCCTCGGGCAACGCGCTCTTCCAGGCCCCCCAGTCGCTGGTCGCCTCTGCCGGCGAGAGCGCGCGCGATAGGATTTCGGCGCGCCGATCGAGATCGGTCTCCGGCCTCTCAAGCAGGCTGATGTCGGCTCGTGTCAGCCTCAGCCTCTTCAGCAGCGAGGACAGGCCATATTGCGGATGGCTCCGGCTGGCCGGATTGGCATGCTGGCCCGGTGCCGGTTCCGGCGCGACCATTTGCCAATGCCTATCGGGCATGGAGAGATCGAGGCCGGGAAGGACGATCACGCCTTCGGGGAGATTGGCAACGGCGGCGATGAGATCGGCCGTGGCAGGGACCGAACCCGTCGAACCGGCGATGATAATCGGCCCGGCCGGCTTCGCCGCAGAAATCCTGGCTGCCTCGGCCCGCAGAATGGCGTTCCTGTGCCGTGCCGGCGAGGACCTGCCGAGCTCGGAAAGCCGCTCCGGCCAGAAGGCGCTGGCGATCTGCAGGAACTCCGCCGTCAGCTGCCACCAGGCGGCGTAGTCACCGGTGTCGAGTTTCGACAGTTCCGACCAGTCAAGATCCTCGGTTTCGATGGAATCGATCAGCTCCGCAAGGTTGCGGGCGAGCCAGATAGCATCCGCCGGGCTGGCCGGCGCAACCAAAGGCGAGTCCGAATGGATATGACGGACGATTTCCGGCAGTTTGTTTCGCCAGGCAAGGATCAGGCGCGCCAGTTCCAGCAGCCGGGCGGTATTCGACAGCGGCTGGGCGAGATCGATCGTTGCCGGCAGCGCCTCTTCGAAATATCCGCTGTCGTCATCGGTTTCGCCGAGCGGACGAATGACCGGCAGGATTGCCGAGCGGCCGCCGAGCAGGTCGACGAATTCCGAACGGAGCACACGCACGGCGCGCCGGGTCGGCAGGTAGATCGTCACCCTGGCGAGCGACAGCGGATCACCGGGCTCATGCCGAAAGAGCGGCGTCAGGCGTCCGTCGCAAAGCGTCGTTGCCAGCGTTTTCAGGAAGGGGAGGCCCGCCGGGATCGTCAGGATGGGTGGCTGGTGCCGGTCCGCCATGAGCTCACGCGAACGCCCGCAGTCGGCGGATCGTTTCCTCCGCTTCGCCGATCGCCTCTGGCGTTCCCACTGTCAGCCAATGGCCTTCGAGCATAATGCCGAACAGCCGGCGGCGCGCGATCGCCTTGTCGAAATAGATGTTGAGGTTGAAGGCATCCTTCGGCGCATCGTCAAATAGCGCCGGATTCATGGCGATCGCCCCGGCGTAGACGACCGGATTGGACGGATCGTCGCGATACCGCGTCAGCCGGCCATCTGCAGCGAGGCTGAAATCGTTCTTGCCGTTGTGACCCGTCGTATCCTCGATCCCAACGCAAAGGAGCGCCATGTCCATGTGTTCGGCATCGAAGAATCCGGCTAAGCGCTGCAGGTTCGTCGGCCGTCCCGGCTGTTCGCCGATCCAAAAGAGATCGGCATTCATGACGAAAAGATCGTCACGGTCCAGCAGCGTCAGGCCCTTCGCCAGCCCGCCACCGGAATTCATCAGTCTGTCCCGCTCGTCCGATATGACGATGTCGAGGCCGCGATACTTGCCGAGATGTTCGAGCATCTGCTCGGCATGATGATGAACGTTGACGGCGGCTCGCTCGACACCGGCCGAAACCAGCGCGTCCAGCGCATAGTCGATCATCGGCTTGCCGTCGATCTTCACCAGCGGCTTCGGAATCGTATCGGTGATCGGGCGCATGCGGGTCCCGAGACCCGCGGCCAGTACCATGGCTTGTCGGATGGTCATCTTGATCCGGAACTTATGATTCGCTCTGGCCTATTCCAGCCCTTGCACACCAATCGCGCAAGGGGGTAAGCGCCTCGTGCTCGAGCGCGACATCCAGATAAGCGAGTGTGCGCGGCATATGTTTGAGATAGCCGGGCTTGCCGTCCCGCTGCAGCAGCCGCACCCAGAGACCGGCAAGCTTGCAATTGCGCTGCGCCGACATGATCGCCCATGCTTTCAGAAATCCGACTTCGTCAAAGCCGCCCTGTCTGCGGCGAAGCGCCATATAATCATCCATCAGCTGCCGGAAAAGCTGCGGCTCGATCGTGACGCGGGCGTCCTGGACAATGGAGGCAAGGTCATAGGCGGTGGGCCCGATCATGGCGTCCTGGAAGTCGATGAGGCCGATCTTTCTGATGCCCGGCTCCTGCGGCCGCCAAATGATGTTCGGTGAGTGGAAATCGCGCAGCAGCAGGTTCTTTTCGACCGTGGCAAGTTCATCGATCAGGGCGTCCCAGATCGCCAGATATTCCTTGCGCTCTGCCTCCGAGGGGGCGGTGCCGCGCTTCCAGGCAATGTGCCAGTCGAGCAGAAGCTGCACCTCCATTTTCATCGCCGTGCGATCGAAGTCCGGTATGTGATGCCCATGGGTGGCGGAAACCGGTATATCCTGCGGAAATTGCATGGAATGAAGATGGGCAAGACAGGCGACGCTTTGCCGGTAACGCTCGACGATCGGCCGCCCCTCGTCATCGAGCACACCTTCGGTGCCGAGATCCTCGATCAAGAGGATGCCCTTGTCATAATCGACCTTATAAATCTCCGGCGCCGCAAATCCCCGTTCGCGCAGCGCATCGGCAATCGCAACGAAGGGATAGGCGTTCTGTGCCAGATGTGCGACCTTGGGATAGGGCTTGCCGTCGTGGACCGGCGGTCCCTCGGGATGCGGCTGCCAGTCCATCAGGATGAGACGGCCCTTGATGCTCTCACGATAGATCGCCTCGTAGGCACGCAGCGATGCATCGCCAGTCAGGAAGCGACGTTTGGCATCGGAACAGCCTGCGTCTTCGAGGAAATTGCGGATCGCCAGGACGCGCCGGATGCGCAAAGCCTGTGCGCCGGCGGCGCTGATCGTCGCTCGGCGGCCGTTGCCTTCATGGGTCAGCGTCAACGTGATGCATTCCTCAGGCAACTCGCTCGCTGCCATCTCCGGCCATTCGACGAGGCATATGCCGTTCTGCAGGGCCTCGTCGAATCCGAGCTCCGTCAATTCACCGGGATCGCCGAGCCGGTAGAGATCGAAGTGCGAAACCGGGATACGCAGGTCGTAGGATTGCACCAGTGTGAAGGTCGGGCTCGGGACTTCGAGCCCATCGTCATCGGCAATGGCACGCAGGATCGCACGGGCAAGCGAGGATTTGCCGGCGCCGAGATCGCCCGACAGGGCAAGACAATCGCCGGCCTTCAAGGCCAATGCCAGGTCTTCGCCGAGGCGAACCGTGGCCGCTTCGTCCTTCAGAAACAGCGAGATCGTATCGTCGGTCGTCATTCGGCGGCGGCGGAATGCGGTATGTTGACCGAGGGGATACGGCAGACGACCGTCGTGCCCTTGCCCGGCTCGCTGTCGATCGTCACGTCGCCATGATGCAGGCTGACGAAGCTGTCGACGATCGACAGGCCGAGGCCGGCGCCGCCGCGTTTGCCGCTTTTAGCCCCGGTCGCGAACCGGTCGAAGACCGTCGCGATCATATCGGGCGAAATACCGGGGCCGCGATCGCGGACGGAGAACACGAAATCCGTGCCTTCGCGATGGCATTCCAGCGAGATCGAGGTACCCTCTGGCGAGAAATTCGCCGCATTGGCAAGAAGTTTCAGAAGGATCTGCTTCAGCCGCTGCGGATCGGCGATGATCGAGCCGAGATACGCAGGCGCGGTGATTTCGAGGGCGACGCCGCTTTCGTGCAGCCGGTCGGCGATCTGCATCGAGACGTCGTCCAGCAGGTCGTTGAGATCGATCTCGGCATAGTTCAGACGCATGATGCCGGCATCGACCGTCGCAAGATCGAGAATGTCGTTGACGAGGGTCAGCAGAACCGAGGACGAAGTCGAGATGTGGTCGATATATTCGGCCTGCCGTTCATTCAGCGGCCCAACGCCCTGCGTGCGCAGCAGATCGGTAAAGCCGATGATATTGGTCAGCGGTGAGCGAAGTTCATAGGAAACATGCTGGACGAAGTCGTTTTTCAATTCGTCGGCTTTGCGGAGCGCCTCGTTCTTCTCGGTCAACGCGCGCTCGGCCCGCACGCTGTCCGTCATGTTGACGAAGGTCAGCATGGTCTGCGCGTTCGGCAGCGGGATGACGGCGTAATCGAGCACGAGGCCGGAGAAGAGTTCCAGCGTCCCCTGGCTCGAGCGACGTTCGTCATCGAAGCTGGTGATCAGTTCCGCAAAGGTCTTCCAGCCGTCCGGCCGGTCATAGGACGGTGCGCACGCCTCGCCCAGCGCGCGGATATGGGTTCCGGGCTTGGCTTCGGTTTCGGTAATTCCCCAGAGCGCCCGGAAGGCCGGATTCGACAGGCGGATACGTCCATCGGGCCCGAATACCGCGACACCTTCGGAAAGGTGATCGATCGTTTCACCCTGTACCTTGACCAGCGTGTTATAGCGGGTTTCGAGATCGACCTGTTCGGTCAGATTTTCGAAAACCCAGGTGGCGCCGCCCTGGGGATGGGCGGTCGCAAAGACGCGCAGCGTCTGGCCGTTCGGCAGGTGCCAGAGATCCGATTGCGTATCGAGCGTGCGATAGACCGAAAGGGCCGCTTCCTTCCAGCTTTTCCAGTTGAGCTGGTCCGGCAGTTTCTTGGCCGCCCGCAGCCGCTCGAGCAGCTCGCTATTGTCGGGCCGGCTTTCAAGGAAGGCGATATCCAGTTCCCAGAGGGCGACGAAGGCCTGGTTGTAGAACTGCAGCCTCCGCTCGCCGTCGAAGATGGCGACGGGTGTCGCGAGATGATCGAGCGTTTCGGCGTGGCTCTTCAGGGTCCGCTCCAGCTCGGCGCGGACCGCTTCGATGTCGGATACGTCGACAGCAATGCCGGCCGAGCCGCCGGGAACCTTGACGTCGACGACGTCGAAGAAGGTTCGGTTGCCGCGCACGACCGTCGAGATCGTGTCATGGAAAGGTGATTCCGGCGTCGCCGTCGCGCGAATGCGTTCGCGTGCCACGGTCGTCAGCATCTCGCGGCCTTCGTTGATCGCCTGCTGCGGCGAGCGCGCCTCGACCGCATCGCCATAAGCCTGATTGACCCAGGTCAGGCGGCCCGCCGGGTCGCGCTGCCAGGCCGGCATGTCGATCGCGTCGAGCATGGTCTGGAAGGCCGAGATCGAGGTCATCAACCGGTCGCGCTCGATCCTGAGTTCGGCAAGCTCGGCGCGCAGATTGTTCAGCGCCACGAAGCGGACGAAGGCGCGTCCGCCGGAAACCCGGCCCTGCGCCTCGAGGATTTCATCGCGGATGGTCTCGACCACCATGTCGAAACTCTGCGCTCCGTCGCGCAGCCGGTCGATCGCCTTTTCCAGCTCCGAGGCGGAGTGTGACTTCAGCCAGAGGCCGAAGGCCAGGAATTCGCCATCCTGCGGTGCGCCAGTCTCGGGCGGAAGCTGCCCAAGCAGTTCCGGGCGCGCATTGCCGTCCCAGATGACGATGCGCCGGTTCTTGTCGGCGATCAGCGCCTGATATTGCGAAATGCGTTGCTGGGCATCCGAGAGCGCCGAGCGGATGTCCCGGCTCTCGTTTTCCAGATTGCCGCGCTGGCGCACGAGCCAGAGCGTTGAAAGCAGGGCCGCCGATATGACGCCGATGACGACGGAAACGCCAACGACCTGCGAGGAGGTGAAAAGGTGAGCCGAGGCCGCCGCCTGCTGCTCGCTTTGTGCCAGAACCGGCCGCGCCAGCGCGGCAAGCGCCGTGCCGGCCGCGCAAGTTTTCAAGAAGCGCGCCAATGATCCATGCTTTTGCTTTGCGGCCTCGTGTGCCGTTGCAGATTTATATCCCTGGCCTGCCATGAACGGACGGCGATGCTTACAAGCATCATCATCCGCCTGACCGGGCAGGCTGTTTTTCACTTCCGACATCCGCGGTATGTCTCCGTCCTTCAATGTGCCGCATTACGACAAGACATCCCATTTTCGGAGCGGTCGAACGGAGTCCGGCGTCCCGAATCAAGTCTTAAAACAATACTTCGGAAGGGAATCGGCGGGAAGGGAGCGGCCAAAAAATAAGCCGCGGCATTTGTCAATGCCGCGGCTTCTACATCTTGTGGATATCGACGACCCTATCAATATCTGTAGTGGTCGGACTTGAACGGGCCCTGCGGCTTCACGCCGATATAGGCAGCCTGCTCTTCGCTGAGCTGGGTCAGCTTCACGCCGAGCTTGTCGAGATGAAGGCGTGCGACCTTTTCGTCGAGATGCTTCGGCAGGATGTAGACCTTGTTCTCGTACTGGCCGGGCTTGGTGAAGAGTTCGATCTGCGCCAGCGTCTGGTTGGTGAAGGAAGCCGACATCACGAAGGACGGATGGCCGGTCGCATTGCCGAGGTTGAGCAGACGCCCTTCGGAGAGGAGGATGATGCGGTTGCCCTTGGGGAACTCGATCAGGTCGACCTGCGGCTTGACGTTGGTCCACTTGAGGTTACGCAGCGCGGCGACTTCGATTTCGTTGTCGAAATGGCCGATATTGCCGACGATCGCCATATCCTTCATCTGCCGCATGTGATCGATGCGGATGACGTCCTTGTTGCCCGTCGTGGTGATGAAGATGTCGGCAGAGGAAACGACGTCTTCCAGAAGTACGACTTCGTAACCGTCCATGGCGGCCTGCAGAGCGCAGATCGGATCGGCTTCGGTCACCTTTACACGGGCGCCGGCGCCGGAGAGCGAGGCAGCGGAACCCTTGCCGACGTCGCCGTAACCGCAGACGACGGCGACCTTGCCGGCCATCATCACGTCGGTGCCGCGGCGGATGCCGTCAACCAGCGATTCCTTGCAGCCGTATTTGTTGTCGAACTTCGACTTGGTGACGGAGTCGTTGACGTTGATCGCCGGGAAGGGCAGCAGGCCCTTCTGGCTGAGCTGGTAAAGGCGGTTGACGCCGGTCGTCGTTTCCTCGGTGACGCCCTTGATCGCGTCACGCTGCTTGGTGAACCAGCCTGGAGAAGCGGCGAGCCGCTTCTTGATCTGGGCGAAGAGGATTTCTTCTTCTTCCGAATGCGGGTTCGAGAGCACGTCCTCGCCGGCTTCGGCGCGGGCGCCGAGCAGGATGTACATGGTGGCGTCGCCGCCGTCATCGAGGATCATGTTGGAAAGGCCACCATCGGCCCACTGGAAGATCTTGTCGGTATAGACCCAATAGTCCTCGAGCGACTCGCCCTTGATAGCGAAGACCGGAACGCCGGCGGCGGCGATCGCGGCGGCAGCATGGTCCTGGGTCGAGAAGATGTTGCAGGAAGCCCAACGGACTTCGGCGCCGAGCGCAACCAGGGTTTCGATCAACACGGCTGTCTGGATGGTCATGTGCAGCGAACCGGTGATGCGCGCCCCCTTGAGCGGCTTTGCCTCACCGAACTCGGCGCGGCAGGACATCAGCCCCGGCATTTCGGTTTCGGCGATCGTAATTTCCTTGCGGCCGAAATCCGCAAGCCCGATATCGGCGACGACATAATCTTTTTCAGTGCTCATAGAGGTCTCCAGGCTGAAAAACGTCTCAAAAATTGGCGCAGGCGCAAGCAAGCGCACGGCATATCCGCCGTTTAGCAGGCTTCGCCTGGGATGGCAATAAGGATATAAAGAAGTCTTTATATGTTTATATGAGCTCGGCCGAACTCACATTTCTTCGCCGAACTTGTTCTGGATCAGCTGATCCAGGGCCTCCAGAGCTTCCTGAGCCTGGCTGCCGCTTGCCGAGACGACGACGCTGGAGCCGGGGCTTGCCGCAAGCATCATGAGACCCATGATCGAGGTGCCGCCGACCGTCATTCCATCCTTGGAAACGGTGATGGCTGCATCGAAATTCTCGACCATCTGCACGAATTTAGCGGAGGCGCGAGCGTGAAGGCCGCGCTTGTTGATGATGAGGAGTTCCCGGGAAAGCGATGTCATGAAGCGCCGTTATTTTCCGCTGAGCACGCGGCTCGCGACATTGATATATTTCCGCCCGGCTTCGGAAGCCTCCACCAGCGCCTTCTCCATGTTGTTCTCGCCGCGTACGCCGGCGAGTTTGATCAGCATCGGCAGGTTCATGCCGGCAATGACTTCGGTATGGCCGCTGCTCATGACCGAGATGGCGAGGTTGGAAGGCGTGCCGCCGAACATATCGGTCAGGATAACAACGCCATGGCCGTCATCGGCGCCGGAAACGGCTTGCAGAATGTCCTGCCGTCTCTGGTCCATGTCGTCTTCGGGGCCAATACAGACCGTCTCGATGAATTTCTGAGGACCGACGACGTGCTCGACAGCATGACGAAACTCTTCAGCCAGCTTGCCATGAGTGACAAGCACAAGTCCGATCATGATATTACTGCTCCCATATACGCAAACGGTGGCTGAGATATCGCAATGCAGCAATTTCGTCCACCGGTGGCGGCACATCTTGGCTATGAAAAGCCGAAGTGCAAGATAAAAATGCAAATATATAAGGCGGATTGATCAATCCGGAAGCCTTCAGCATCCGATGTCAGGCGCTTTCGCCATCAGGATCGCCAGCGGCGAGGCAACATTTGTGAGCAGCCGCAATGCGGGAAGCGAAAAACCCGGGGCGAGACTGACGATTTCGCCCTCCGCAGGGACGCGGTTTTCACCGGAAGCGCTGCCGGGAAGCACGGCATAGTGCATGGTTGCCGGGGACACGTGATACTGCCGGACGATTCCAGTGCCGCGAAGTTCGATCAACCCGGCGATCGACGGCGGACAGGTGGCGATCACCGTGCCGGTCTCTCCCGACAGAAGCACCTGATCATCGGCGACCAGCGCCGTGAACACCCCAAGGCGGCGCGCCTCGGTCATGCAGGTGAAAGCCAGCATCGATTTCCCCCAGCCCGAGGGACCGCTGAACAGCAGCCCCGTTCTGCCGACGACGATCGCCGTGGCATGGATGTTGGCGGCCGCCGTCATGCGGCTGGATCGAGGGGCAGGGCGAGGATAAAGCGCGCGCCGAGCACCTGCCCGGTTTCGGCGTCGGTAATGTTCTCTGCTCTGAGCGACCCGCCATGCGCCTCGGCGATCTGGCGGCTGATCGACAGGCCGAGCCCCGAATTCTGGCCGAAGCCTTCGGATTCAGGTCGGTCGGTATAGAAGCGCTCGAAGATGCGATCGATATTTTCCGCCTGGATGCCGGGACCGTTGTCTTCGATCGTGGTGACACAGCGCGACCGTGTCCGCATCAGCCGCACGATGATCTTCCCGTCCTTTTCAGGGACGAAGGAGCGGGCGTTCTCGATCAGATTGGTGACGATCTGGCCGATGCGCAGGTCGTGACCGTTGACGACGAAGCGCGTCTTGATGTTCGGCTTGCGCTCGACGACATAGTCGATCTGCACTTGCTTTTTGCTGCCCCTGATCTGGCGCGACACGTCGATCAGGTCGCGCAGCAGCACCTCCATGTCGATGGAGGCGGCGTCGACGCGTGCGAGTTCGGCATCGAGCCGCGAGGCGTCGGAAATGTCGCTGATCAGGCGATCGAGGCGGCGGACATCGTGCTGAATGACGTCAAGCAGCCGTTTCTTGGAATCCTCCGACCTGGCGAGCGGCAGAGTTTCGACGGCGCTGCGCAGCGAGGTCAGCGGGTTCTTGAGCTCGTGGCTGACATCGGCGGCAAAGCTCTCGATGGCGTCGATGCGGTCATAAAGCGCTGTCGTCATCTCGCGTAATGCGATGGAGAGGTTGCCGATTTCGTCCTGGCGAGCGGAAAAGTCGGGAATTTGCTCACGTGTCTTGGCGCCGCGGCGAACGCGGATGGCGGCTGCCGAAAGACGACGCAGGGGATTGGCGATCGTCGATGAGAGCACCAGCGACAGCAGTACGTTGACGAGCGTCGCCACGCCGAAAACGCGCATGATGGCCAGTCGTTCGGCATGGACGATATTGTCGATGTCACCGGCCTGCGTCGACAACAGCAGCACGCCGAGCACGGCGCGGAAGCGCTGGATCGGAACGGCGACGGAAACGATGAGTTCGCCTTTCTCGGTGGTGCGCACGACCGCGCCGCGCACGCCGGTCAGCGCGTTCATGACCTCCGGATAGATCGAGCCGTCGCCGCCCGGCGCTTCCTTATAGAGCGGCAGGTTGCCGGGCTGCAGCGCCTTGTTGAACAGTGTCGCGAACCAGTCGCTCCAGGTCTGTTTTTCTTCCTCAACAGGCGGCAGGTCGAAGCGCAGCACCTGACCGCGCGAATAGAGGTGACGCGAATCGAGCAGCAGATTGGCGTCGGCATCGAAGATGCGCGCGCGTGTGCGCGTAGGCGAGATCAGCCGACGCAAGACGGGAGCGACCTTCTCGGGGTCGATCGGAAATTCCAGGTCCTCGTCGTTCGGCACTGGGGTGATGCTCTGGCCGGCCTGCAGTTCGAGCAGCTTTTGCGGATCGATGGTGATCGAGTTCGTATCGACCGACGCGGAAGCCGAAACGGCGCCGGCGATGATTTCACCCTGCGTCAACAGGCTTTCGGCGCGGGCGTCGATCAAGCCTTCGCGAAACTGGTTGAGATAGAGAATGCCGCCGACGAGCACCACCAGCGCGACGAGATTGAAGAACAGGATGCGCCGCGTCAGGCTCGAAAACACCGCATTGCCGAAGATGCGGCGGATCAGCGTAAAGGGATGCGACCAACGGCGGCCTCGGACGCGACGGGTGCTCACGCCCTCCGCGTCGTCCAAATCCCTTTCCTGCACCAACTGTGCCAATGATAGGCCCTTTCGAAAGGTTGGGCCCGATAAACTGGCCGGCAACCTTCAATATTTCCAGCTGTGCCGCTCGGGCTCAAGCTGCTTCGCGGAAGCGGTATCCCACTCCGTAGAGCGTTTCAATCATATCAAAGTCGGTATCGACCATCTTGAATTTCTTGCGCAGCCGCTTGATGTGGCTGTCGATCGTCCGGTCGTCGACATAGACCTGTTCATCATAGGCCGCATCCATCAGCGCGTCGCGGCTTTTCACGACACCGGGGCGCTGCGCCAGCGAATGCAGGATCAGGAACTCCGTCACCGTCAGCGTCACGGCCTCGCCCTTCCAGGTGCAGGTATGGCGCTCCTGGTCCATGACCAGCTGTCCGCGCTCGAGCGAGCGGGCCTGCTGCACCGCTCCGGCTTTCGGCGCAGCGCCGGGGCTTGTGCCGCCGGCGGCCGCGGCTTCGCGGCTGGAGGCGCGACGCAGGACGGCGCGGACGCGCTCCACCAGCAGACGCTGCGAAAACGGCTTGGTGATGAAATCGTCCGCGCCCATCTTCAGGCCGAACAACTCGTCGATCTCCTCATCCTTAGAGGTGAGGAAGATGACCGGAATATCCGATTTCTGCCGCAGGCGGCGCAGCAGCTCCATGCCGTCCATTCGCGGCATCTTGATGTCGAAGATCGCCAGCTGCGGCGGTCGCGCCAGAATGCCGTCGAGCGCCGAAGCACCGTCCGTATAGGTCTCGACCTTATATCCTTCGGCCTCCAGTGCGATCGACACCGAGGTGAGGATGTTGCGGTCGTCGTCAACGAGCGCGATTGTCGGCATGGTGTTGGTCTCCGTCATCAGTGCGCAATCTCCCGGATTTTCGTCGTCCCCAGGCGGTCTCAATGACCGGATGCGCTTATGGAGGATAAAGGTGGAACAAATTGTGGCAAAGATAAAGGGGAAGATTGTCGCTAGATTCGGCGGCACTCGTAAGTTGTGGCCGGAAATCTTTCAACGTTGTCTCTTCAAACGATTTAAAAAGACCGAAACAAATTTAAATCGATTAATTAATTGATATTACTATATTTTCTTGATTTTGGTCTCTTGTCTTTTAAAATTTCTCCCCGTATTTTCCCGGTTAGTTTTAACGGCAACGAGCCTGAGCAAAGGGAACTAGCCATGGAAAAGTTCGGAGTTCATAACCCGGCAACGGAGCTTGCAACGGTTGGATTGGGCGGCGCAGCCAGCGTCCGCTATAACTTTTCCGCCGCAGCGCTCTATGAAGAAGCGATCCGCCGGGGTGAAGCCGAACTGACCGCTCAGGGCGCGCTTCGGGCCCTCACCGGTCAGCATACGGGCCGTTCGCCGCGCGACAAATTCATCGTTTGCGACGCCAATACCGATGGTCAAATCTGGTGGGACAACAACAAGCCGCTCTCGCCGGAGCATTTTGCCCTGCTGCGCGACGACATGCTGGCGCATGCAGCCGGCAAGGAGCTGTACGCTCAGGATCTTGTTGGCGGTGCCGAGGAAGGCCATGCCCTGCCGACCCGTGTCATCACCGAATTCGCCTGGCATTCGCTGTTCATCCGCAATCTGCTGATCCGCCCCGAGGCGGCGGCGCTGCCGACCTTCGTGCCGAAGCTGACGATCATCGATCTGCCGAGCTTCAAGGCCGATCCGGCCCGCCACGGCTGCCGTTCGGAAACGGTGATCGCCTGCGATCTCACCAACGGTCTCGTTCTCATCGGGGGCACCTCCTATGCCGGCGAAATGAAGAAGTCGGTCTTCACCGTGCTCAACTACCTGCTGCCGGCCAAGGGTGTCATGCCGATGCACTGCTCGGCCAATGTCGGCCCGGACGGTGACGCGGCGGTCTTCTTCGGTCTTTCCGGCACCGGCAAGACGACGCTTTCGGCCGATCCGGCCCGCACGCTGATCGGTGACGACGAACATGGCTGGAGCGAAAACGGCATCTTCAACTTCGAAGGCGGCTGCTACGCCAAGACCATCCGCCTCTCGGCCGAGGCCGAGCCGGAAATCTACGCAACGACGCAGCGCTTCGGCACTGTGCTCGAAAACGTCGTCCTCAACGAAAATCGCGAGCCCGATTTCGATGACGGTTCGCTGACTGAAAACACCCGTTGCGCCTACCCGATGCATTTCATTCCGAATGCCTCGGAAACCGGCCGGGCCGGGCATCCGAAGACGATCATCATGCTGACCGCCGACGCCTTCGGCGTCATGCCGCCGATCGCGCGGCTGACGCCCGATCAGGCGATGTATCACTTCCTCTCCGGCTACACCGCCAAGGTGGCCGGCACCGAAAAGGGTGTCGTCGAGCCGGAAGCGACCTTCTCCACCTGTTTCGGCGCGCCCTTCATGCCGCGTCATCCGGCCGAATACGGCAACCTGCTCAAGGAGCTGATCAGCCGCCACGGCGTCGAGTGCTGGCTTGTCAACACCGGCTGGACCGGCGGCGCCTACGGCACCGGCAAACGCATGCCGATCAAGGCGACGCGCGCCCTTCTCGCTGCCGCGCTCAGCGGCAAACTCGGAAAGGTCGAATTCCGCACGGACACGAATTTCGGCTTTGCCGTGCCGGTTTCCGTCGATGGCGTCGACGGCGGCATTCTCGATCCGCGCTCGACCTGGGCCGATAAGGCAGCCTATGACGCGCAGGCCGAAAAGCTGGTCTCGATGTTCATCGCCAACTTCGCGAAGTTCGAGAACCACGTCGATGGCGGCGTCCGCGATGCGGCTCCAGGTGTGAAGATCGCAGCCGAATAAGAAGCGCAGCCAGTGTGCAGCGGTTTTGCCAGGCAAAGCGCGAAGCGCTTTTGCCGGGAATTGCGCTAAACAGAATCTCTGATTCACGTGAAACCCGGCATCGCAGGATTGCCGGGTTTTCTCTTTAACGGCCGATATTTTCAATTGGCGGCCGATATGAGATAGAACGCCGCATGGCCAGCGACGCACTCTATATCGACGACAGGATCACCATCGCGGGATGGGAACTGACTGAACAGTTCGTCCTCGCGGGCGGTCCCGGCGGGCAGAACGTCAACAAGGTTTCGACCGCGGTCCAGCTGTTCTTCAACATCGCGAATTCGCCTTCCCTCAATGATCGCGTCAAAGCCAAGGCGATCAAGCTCGCCGGCCGACGCATGTCGAAGGAGGGCGTGCTGATGATCGAGGCGAGCCGCTTTCGCAGCCAGGACCGCAACCGCGAGGATGCGCGCGAGCGGCTGAAGGAACTGATTCTGGAGGCGGCCAAGCCGCCGCCACCACCGCGCAAGAAGACCAAGCCGACCAAGGGTTCGGTCGAACGCCGCCTGAAGGAAAAATCCGGCCGCTCGGAAGTCAAGAAAATGCGGGGCCGCCCCGGCGGCGGCGAATGACATGCCCGAGCTTCTGAACGGCATCCGCCATCTGCCCGGCTATCTCGACCGGGCGCGCCAAGCGGAATTGGTCGAGGTGATCCGTGCCGTCGTCGCCGAAGCTCCGCTCTATGTGCCCGTCATGCCCGGCACCGGCAAACCGATGTCGGTCAGGATGACCAATTGCGGGCCGCTCGGATGGGTGACGGACAAGGAGCGCGGCTATCGCTATCAGCCGACGCACCCGGCAACCGGCCGGCCCTGGCCTGAGATGCCGGCGCCTTTGCTCGATATCTGGAATGAGGTTTCCGGCTGTGAGAAGCCACCGGAGGCCTGCCTCGTCAATTTCTATTCCGACGACGCCCGCATGGGCCTGCATCAGGACAAGGACGAGCAGGATCTGCAGGCGCCGGTCGTCTCGATCTCGCTCGGCAACAGCTGCCTCTTCCGCATCGGCGGCCTCAACCGCAATGATCGCACGCTGTCCTTCAAGCTTGCGAGCGGTGATTTGGTCGTGCTGGGCGGCGAGGGGAGGCTTTGTTATCATGGCGTCGACCGCATCCACCCCGCGACATCGACGCTGTTGAGAAACGGCGGCCGCATCAATCTGACGCTGCGCCGCGTTCGTCCGTGAAATTTGATCGTCTGCTATAGTTTTCTGAGCGCGACCTGTTCGATCAGATGATCCTTGCCCTTTTTCAGGATGAGATCCGCTCGCGGCCGCGTCGGCAGGATGTTCTGGCGCAGGTTCTTCAGGTTGATGTTCGCCCAGAGATCTTCGGCGATTTCGAGCGCTTCCCCATCGGTGATCGAGGCGTAGCGATGGAAATAGGAGTTCGGATCGCGGAAGGCGGTTTCCCGCAGCCGCATGAAGCGCGTCACGTACCAGTTGTGGATCTGGTCTTCCGCGGCATCGATATAGATCGAGAAGTCGAAGAAGTCGGACACCATCGGCACGATCTTGCCGTCGGCTGGCAGGTTGCGCGATTGCAGCACGTTGATGCCTTCGAAGATCAGAATGTCGGGCCGGTCGACGATCTTGTATTCGTCCGGCAGCACGTCATAGACGAGATGCGAATAACACGGCGCCTTCACATCGGGCCGCCCGGCCTTGATCGCCGAGAGGAAGCGCAGGATCGCGCCAGTATCGTAGCTTTCCGGGAAACCCTTGCGTTGCATCAGCTTTTCCCGCTGCAGCACCGCGTTCGGGTGGAGGAAGCCGTCTGTCGTGATGAGATCGACCTTCGGGCTGGAAGGCCAGCGGCCCAGGAGCTCCTTCAGGATACGGGCTGTGGTCGATTTTCCCACAGCGACCGAGCCGGCGATGCCAATGACGAAAGGCGTCTTCGTTACATCCGACATGCTGAGGAAGCGGTTGCGTTGGTCGAACAGCATCTGCGAAGATTCGACATGCGACGAGAGCAGGCGCGACAGCGAGAGGTAGATGCGCCGGACCTCGTCGAGATCGATCGGGTCGCCCATTGAGCGCAGCCGCTTGACCTCGTCACCGGTGAGCGTCAGCGGCGTGTCGGCGCGGAATTTCGCCCATTGCTCGGAAGAGAAGAAATGGTAGGGCGAATAGGATTCAGACTGGAAGTGATCCAATATCTCCGGCACCCCGATAATCTCAGTCGCGATACTCATGAACTCTGCCGGCTGGCCTTTTCCTTGAGACCGGACTGCGCGGTTCTGCGCTCGAGTTCGGCCATGACATTCTCTAGCGGTATTTCAGCAATCTTCAATACGACCAATAGGTGATAGAGCAGATCGGCCGCCTCATAGGTCAGATTGTCGCGATCGCCCGTCACCGCCGCCATCACCGCTTCGATTGCCTCTTCGCCGAGCTTCTTCGCCGCTTTAGGCTGGCCGGCGGCCACGAGTTTGGCTGTCCAGGACTGCTCCGATGAGGCTTTCGATCGCTCTTCGACGATGCGTTCGAGGTCGGAAAGGGAAAATCCGCTCATTGTTCGTTCTCAGGCTTCAGTCGAGACGCATGTCGATGCCGCACTTCGACATATAGTGTTTTGCCTCGCCAACGGTATAGGTGCCGAAGTGGAAGATCGATGCGGCCAGCACGGCATTGGCATGGCCCTCCTTGACCCCGGCGACGAGATCGTCGAGGTCGCCGACGCCGCCGGATGCGATGACCGGCACACGCACCGCATCGGCGATCGTCCGCGTCAGCTCCAGGTCGTAGCCGACCTTGGTGCCGTCACGGTCCATGGAGGTGACCAGCAGTTCGCCGGCCCCGCGCGCCACCATCTTCTGCGCGAATTCGATGGCATCGATGCCGGTCGCGTTGCGGCCGCCATGCGTATAGATTTCCCAGGCGCTGAGATTGTCGCCGCCGACCGCTTGCGTGCGCCTGCGCTTGGCGTCGATCGAGACGACGATGCACTGGTCGCCGAACTTATCGGCCGCCTCGGCGACGAAATCGGGATTGCTGACAGCTGCCGAGTTGATCGACACCTTGTCGGCGCCGCACAGCAGGAGCTTGCGGATGTCGGCAATGGTTCTGACCCCGCCGCCGACGGTCAACGGCATGAAACATTGCTCGGCCGTGCGCGCCACGACATCGAAAATCGTCTCGCGATTGTCCGAGGATGCGGTGATGTCGAGGAAGCAGAGCTCGTCGGCGCCGGCCGCGTCATAGGCCTTCGCCGCTTCGACCGGATCGCCGGCATCGACGAGATTGAGAAAATTGACGCCCTTGACGACACGGCCGTCCTTGACGTCGAGGCAGGGAATGACACGAGCCTTGAGGGTCATTAGGCAGTCTCCTTGGCCTTGTTGGCCTTGATCAGCGCCAGCGCTTCCTGGGGGTCGATGCGGCCGTCGTAAAGCGCCCGGCCTGAAATCGCCCCTTCCAGCTTCTGCGCATCGGGCTGCAGCATGCGCTTGATATCTTCGATAGAGGCAAGGCCGCCCGAAGCGATAACAGGAACGGAGACGGCATCGGCGAGTTCCAGTGTCGAGCTCCAGTTGATGCCGGTCAGAATGCCGTCGCGGTCGATATCGGTGTAGATGATCGCCGCAACGCCGGCGCCCTCGAATTTCCGGGCAAGCTCGATGATGCCGAGTTCGGAAGCTTCAGCCCAACCCTCGACGGCCACCTTGCCGCCCTTGGCATCGATACCGACAGCGACGCGGCCCGGAAATTTCCGGCAGGCCTCGATGACCAGCGCCGGATTTCTGACGGCGACGGTGCCGAGGATGACCCGCCGCAACCCGCGCGACAGCCAGGCTTCGATGTGGTCGAGGGTGCGGATGCCGCCGCCGAGCTGCACCGGATTTTTTGTCGCCTTCAGGATCGCCTCGACGGCGTCGCCATTGGCCGAATGTCCCGCGAAGGCGCCATCGAGATCGACCACGTGCAGCCATTCGAAACCCTGGTCTTCGAATGACTTCGCCTGGGCGGCCGGATCGGTGTTGTAAACCGTCGCCTGTTGCATGTCGCCGAGCTTTAGGCGAACGCATTGGCCGCCCTTCAGATCGATCGCGGGAAAAAGGATCATGTCGTCTTACGTCCGTAGAGTGATCGCTGCCATCAGCGCATTCCACGCATCTACGATATCCGAGCGGAAAAAGACAGCGGCAATGGCGGCCGCGCTCAAAAGCAGCAGAAGCAGAAGGATGGCGATGAAGCCCGCACGCACCTGGCGCCAGAAACCGAGGCGCTTCTTCACCGATTTCTCGATCTCCCGCACCCGCCGCAGGGCGTCGCTGTTGACGGCGGCGAGCCGGATCTCAGGCTCCATCGCTTCCACATAGATCTCGGCATAGCTCGAAAGAATCTGCGAGGCGCGATCGCGCAGCGTATTGCGCAGGTCAGTGGAGAGATAATTGCTGGAAACTGCGGCAAGCTCGGCCTCATTGGGCGAACGGCCGGCATTCCGCTTTCGATAGCTGACGACGAAATCGCGCTTCTGCCGCTCGTAAAGGGCGTAGGCAAGCAGGCCGATCAGATCGTCTTCGCCTTCGATATAGAATTCCAGCACGGCTTCGGTGATATCGCCGGCATTGATCCCATTGGCGCGCAGCTGCGAATTCTCGTTGCCGGCAAGAAATTCATGGATCATCGGTCCAGCCTTTCTTTCAATGCCTTGGCCGCATTGGAAAGCGCTCTTCTATGGAGGGCTTCGTCGACACGGCGAATGATCGTCCCGTCGGGAAGCCGGATGTCCGAGAAGGGAGGCAGACCCTCTCTGGAGGGTCTCAGCATATAGAACACCTTGCCTGATTTCCGCGAAGCCGGCATCGAGCGCACTCCTGTTCCGCTCTTTTCATAAAGAGGAAATAAGGCGGAGGTATTACGGGTTCCAGCGCAGGAAATTGGCGATCAGGGCGAGGCCGAGCTTCTGGCTCTTTTCCGGGTGAAACTGGGCCCCCACCATGTTGTCGCGCCCGACGAGGGCGGTCATCGGCCTGCCATAATCGACGGTCGCAATGACATCCTCGGCATTTTCGGCGGCAAGATGGTACGAATGGACGAAATAGGCATGCAGCCCCTGCGGCCCAGTGGGAATGCCATCGAAGAGCGGATGCTCGCGCTTCAGGTCGAGCGTGTTCCAGCCGATCTGCGGAATCTTCAAGGCGGGATCGTCAGGCGTCATCTCGATGACGTCGCCTGGGATCCAGCCGAAGCCGTGAGTCACGGTCTTCTCCAGACCGCGCGAGGACATCAGTTGCATCCCGACGCAGATGCCGAGGAAAGGCCGCGCCTTGTTCTCGACAGCCTCGATCAGCACTTCGTTCATGCCGGGCACCGCGTCCAGTCCGCGCCGGCAATCGGCGTATGCGCCGACGCCGGGCAGCACAATGCGATCGGCCGCAGCAACCTCCTCCGCCTTATCGGTGAGATCGATATGGGCATTGATGCCCGCCTCGCGCGCGGCACGTTCGAAAGCCTTGGTCGCCGAACGAAGGTTGCCGGAACCGTAGTCGATAATCGCGACGCGCATCGTCAGCGTCCTCCATCAAAACCAAAGAGATCAAGCGATGTCGCTTGGCCGCGCAGGCTGTTTGCACCGGGCTTGTTCTGCCAATCCGGTGCGACCGTATCGTCACTGCTCGCAGGGACCGTCTTGTCCGCAAAATAGACCTGCTCGGCAATTTCGAGCTTATCGGCTGCAATGAGGGCGTCCTCGTTCCAGCCCTTGGCGGCAAGATGGCGGATGCGAAAGTTCTGGCCTTCGAGACCGACCACTATATTCACGCCCAGCATGATCGCCGCGCCCGCCGGCCCCAGACCGGGTTCGTCCATCAGTGCGCCGCCGATTCCCTGCAGGATAAACGCCGCGGCCGCATGCAGCCATAGCCGGTGCACCAGAAGCCAAACCCATGGAAACAGGAAGCCGAGCCAGGTGAAGCCGTCGCGAATAGTGCGCACCTCATCGGTCGCTGGGTTCGCGCCGGGCGGTGTCAGGAAAATATAGCTGGAGGTCATTGTCGCCGCTCCCTGAGGGGCTCAGACGAGCGTGCCCTTCGTCGAGGGAACACGGCCCGCCTGTCTCGGATCGATCTCTGTCGCCGTGCGCAATGCGCGCGCGACCGCCTTGAAACATGTCTCGGCAATATGGTGGTTGTTGGCGCCATAATGATTGAGAATATGCAAGGTGATGCCAGCGTTCTGGGCGAGCGCCTGGAAAAATTCGCGCACGAGTTCCGTGTCGAAGGTGCCGATCTTCGGTGCGCTGAAGGCGACATTCCAGACGAGGAACGGCCGGCCGGAAAGATCGACCGCCGCCTTGGTCATCGTCTCGTCCATAGCGAGATCGATCGAAGCGTAGCGTGTGATGCCCCGGCGGTCGCCGAGCGCCTTCGAGATCGCCTGGCCGATCGCAATACCGGTATCCTCGACCGTGTGATGATCATCGATGTGCAGGTCACCCTTGGCTTCGATTTCCATGTCGATGAGCGAATGCCGCGAAAGTTGATCGAGCATATGGTCGAAGAAGCCGACGCCGGTCGAAATCTTCGATTTGCCGGTGCCGTCGAGATTAACGGAAACGGAAATCGACGTCTCGTTGGTCTTGCGGGCAACGCTGCCGGTACGGCTTGCTGCGGTCTCGGCCATCTGGCCCTCCATCGGAATAAGGCCGTTCCTTATCAGGCGCATCGGCAAATATCCAGAAGCCGGCCAGGAGAAAAGCCCGCCCATTTGCAATCGGCTCCGGCCGGCTTACATAGGGTTCAACAAGGATCGGTTTGCGGTCTCGTGTAAAGGCCCGCCTCATGGGCAGACAGGTGTTTTATGACAACAATCATTACAGTTCGAAAAGGCGGCAAGGTGGTGATGGCGGGCGATGGCCAGGTGAGCCTCGGCCAGACCGTGATGAAGGGCAATGCCCGCAAGGTCCGGCGCATCGGCAAGGGCGAGGTCATCGCCGGTTTCGCCGGCGCCACGGCCGACGCCTTCACCCTGCTCGAAAGGCTTGAAAAGAAGCTGGAACAATATCCCGGTCAGCTGATGCGCGCCGCCGTCGAGCTCGCCAAGGACTGGCGCACCGACAAATACCTGCGTAATCTCGAAGCCATGATGCTCGTCGCCGACAAGTCGATCACCTTGGCAATCACCGGCAATGGCGATGTTCTGGAGCCCGAACATGGCACGACGGCGATCGGTTCTGGCGGCAATTTTGCCTTCGCCGCCGCTCGTGCACTGATGGATACCGACAAATCGGCCGAAGAGATCGCCCGGCGCGCCCTCGATATCGCCGCCGACATCTGCGTCTACACCAACCACAATATCGTGGTCGAATTGCTGGACGTCGAAAGCTGAATCCCGGCCTTCCGGCTGCTGCCGCGGCTGACCCGTCGCGGCGCGACAACGATGAATTGCGGCCGGGCGTTGATGGCTCCGGACCGCCAGGAGAATGATACGCAATGACGACCTTTTCCCCCCGCGAGATCGTTTCCGAACTCGATCGCTACATCATCGGCCAGCATGATGCCAAACGCGCCGTCGCGATTGCGCTACGCAACCGCTGGCGTCGCCAGCAGCTCGACCCGAGCCTGCGCGACGAAGTCATGCCGAAAAACATCCTGATGATCGGTCCGACCGGTGTCGGTAAAACGGAGATTTCCCGCCGTCTGGCAAAACTCGCCGGCGCGCCTTTCATCAAGGTCGAAGCCACCAAGTTCACCGAAGTCGGCTATGTCGGCCGTGATGTCGAGCAGATCATCCGCGATCTGGTCGAGGTCGGTATCGGCCTGGTGCGCGAGAAGAAGCGGGCCGAGGTGCAGGCCAAGGCGCATGTGAGCGCCGAGGAGCGTGTGCTCGATGCGCTGGTCGGCACCACCGCTTCGCCCGCCACCCGCGAAAGTTTCCGCAAGAAGCTCAGAGACGGTGAGCTCGACGACAAGGAAATCGATATCGAGGTGGCCGATGCCGGCTCCGGCATGGGCGGCTTCGAAATACCCGGCATGCCGGGCGCCAATATCGGCGTGCTCAACCTGTCGGAAATGTTCGGCAAGGCAATGGGCGGACGCACTAAGAAGGTGCGCACGACGGTCAAGGCTTCTTATACCGATCTGATTCGCGATGAATCCGACAAGCTGATCGACAATGAGGTGATCCAGCGCGAGGCCGTCCGCTCTACCGAAAATGACGGCATCGTCTTCCTCGACGAGATCGACAAGATCGCCGCCCGCGACGGCGGCATGGGCGCCGGCGTTTCACGCGAAGGTGTCCAGCGCGACCTGCTGCCGCTCGTCGAAGGCACGACGGTCTCGACCAAATACGGGCCTGTGAAGACGGACCATATCCTCTTCATCGCCTCTGGCGCCTTCCATGTCTCCAAACCCTCGGATCTCTTGCCGGAGCTGCAGGGCCGCCTGCCGATCCGTGTCGAGCTGCGCCCGCTGAACAAGGAGGATTTCCGCCGGATCCTAACAGAGACCGAAGCGAGCCTCATCCGTCAGTACCGGGCGCTGATGGAAACCGAAAATCTGAACCTCGATTTCACCGAGGACGCGATCGACGCGCTGGCTGATGTCGCCGTGCATTTGAACTCCTCGGTCGAGAATATCGGTGCGCGCCGTCTGCAGACGGTGATGGAGCGGGTTCTGGACGATATTTCCTACAATGCGCCGGATCGGGCAGGGGCAGCCATCACGATCGATGCAGCCTATGTGCGCGAACATGTCGGCGATCTCGCGCAGAATACCGACCTGTCACGGTTCATTCTGTGATATCGGCGCACCGGCTCGTGGCTTTACCGATGTGAATGCCGCATTCCGTTGACCTCGACTATCGACAGCGGGCCTTTTCCTTTTTAGTGAAGGCCCGTTTTGTTTTCCGCTACGGCTTTATTCGGCCAAGATTCTGGTCCACTCAGCCGCATCGCGAACAGGACGATGAACGGACGGGATAGCGGATCGTGCGACGCCTTTTGACAAGCCTTTTGATTGCCGTTGCCCTGGTGAATTCGGCGCCGGCCTTCGCCATGCAGACGGTGCCGGCCGGCAATCGCCACGCTGAGCAGCCAGATATTCCCGGCGCGTCCGTCCGCCGCACCAAGGGCACCAAGAGCAGCTTCGATCTGAAATATGAGAAGGTCCATGAGCTTCTTGCGACCGATCGCGAGCTGATGGCCAAGATCCGCAAGGTCTCCAGCGCTTACGGCATCAATCCCATCCATGTCGTCGGCGCGATCGTTGGCGAACACACCTATAATGTCGACGCTTACGACAGGCTGCAGGCCTATTATGTCAAAGCCGCTTCCTATGCCGGGGAAAGTTTCCGCTTCGCCTATGACGGCGAAAACGTCGACGATTTCGTGGCGCGGCCGCAATTTGCGCAGTGCAAGGGCAAGAGTGATTCCTACACGCTCTGGTCCTGCCGGGAAGATGTCTGGGAAAGCGATTTCCGCGGCAAGACCGTGGGTGGCGAGAGCTTCCCCAACAACCGCTTCAGTGCGGTCTTCTTTCAGCCTTTCTATGCCGGCCAGACCTTCGGCCTCGGTCAGGTCAATCCGCTGACGGCGTTGATGCTCTCCGATCTCGTCAGCCGCGTCTCCGGCTATCCGAAGCTGAACGAGAAGAATGCCGGCGACGTCTATAAGGCGATCATGGATCCAGATATCTCGCTCGCCTTCGTCGCGGCCTCGATCCGCCGGTCGATCGACGATTACAAGGAGATTGCCGGCATGGATATCTCGGGCAATCCCGGCCTGACGGCGACGCTGTATAATGTCGGCAATTCCCGCCAGCGTGCCACAGCCCTTGCGGCGAAAAACCGCTCTTCCGGTGCGACCGTTTGGCCTGAAGAGAATTATTACGGCTGGCTGATCAACGACAAGCTGGACGAACTCAAGGGCCTGCTCTAGCTTCAAGCTTGCCGGGAAGGCGTCGCTCTTCCCCGAAAGGCTTTGACGATGGACATGCGTCCGGATCCCTTCGTTCCGCCGGCACCGCTGCCGCGCACTGTGCCGCCGAGCCGGCTGGATATCATCCGAATCATCCTGCGCAACCCGCTCGAACTCTGGGGCGAGCCCTCCTATACGCTACCCTGGATCAAGACGAGTTTCTTTGGACAACACACGCTCATCGTCAACGATCCCGGCTTGATCAAGCACGTGCTGGTCGACAATGCCGCCAATTACCGTATGTCCGACATTCGCCAGCTGGTGCTGCGGCCAATCTTGCGTGACGGGTTGTTGACGGCGGAAGGCCAGGTCTGGAAGCGATCGCGAAAGGCGGTCGCGCCAGTCTTCACGCCGCGCCACGCCAAGGGCTTTGCCGGCCAGATGCTGCGGCAATCGGAAGATTTCGTCCGCAAATACGAGAACGGCGAGGCGGCTGGTCAAATTTTCGACATTGCCACCGACATGACCGATCTGACCTTTGCTATCCTTGCCGAAACGCTCTTCTCCGGCGAAATCATCTCGTCGAGCGGCCATTTCGCCGACGACGTCAACCAGCTTCTCCACCGGATGGGCCGCGTCGATCCGATGGACCTGCTGCGCGCGCCCTCCTGGGTGCCACGCCTGACCCGTATCGGCGGTCAGAAGGTGCTGGAAAAATTCAGGGCTATCGTCCGCGATACCATGGATGTGCGTCTGGCGAAGATGAAGGCCGATCGCGCCGCCGCACCGGAGGATTTTCTGACGCTGCTCCTGGAACAGGCAGGTCCGGATGGCCTGACCAAGGGGGAGATCGAGGACAATATCCTGACTTTCATCGGAGCCGGCCACGAGACGACGGCGCGTGCGCTTGCCTGGACACTTTATTGTGTGGCCAACAGCCCGCATATTCGTGAGGCGATGGAGACGGAGATCGATGCCGTCCTGGCGACTGGAGCCGAACCAGTGGAATGGCTGGATCTGATGCCGGTGACGCGGGCGGCCTTCGAAGAAGCCCTCAGACTTTACCCGCCGGCTCCTTCGATCAATCGCGCCGCCATAGCCGATGACCTCTGGACGAATGCCAAGGGCGAAAAGGTCGAAATACCAGCGGATATTACCGTGCTGATCATGCCGTGGACGCTGCATCGCCACGAACTTTATTGGGAAAAGCCGCGCGCCTATATGCCGGAGCGCTTCCTTCCGGAAAACCGCGGCAGCATCGGCCGGTTTCAGTTTCTGCCGTTCGGCGCCGGCCCGCGCGTCTGCATCGGCGCCACCTTCGCGTTGCAGGAGGCGGTGATCGCACTGGCCGTGATGATGCGCCGTTTCCGTTTCGATCAGACGGCAACCACCAATCCTTGGCCGGTGCAGAAGCTGACGACTCAGCCGCAGAACGGGCTTCCCATGCGCGTGACGTCGCGCATAATTTCCGGAACGGCATAAATCTTTCGAACTATTGCGGAATTGACTGTGAATGAAAGCCGGGCAAAGTGGCAGCATTCACAGGCGCTGCCAGGGAGAATACGCATGAGCCGCATTGATAAGAACGGTCTTGCCATCGAAACCGTCCTTCACGATTTCCTGACGCAGGAGGTTCTGCCGGGTCTGGCGATCGATGTGGACAGGTTCTTTGCCGATTTTTCGGCGATCGTTCACGATCTCGCCCCGCGCAATCGCGCACTGCTGGCCAAACGCGACGAGCTGCAGACGAAGATTGATGACTGGTATCGCCAGCATGGCGCCCCGTCGGATATGGATGACTATCAATCCTTTCTCCGCAGCATCGGCTACCTCCTGCCGGAAGGATCGGACTTCCAGGTCTCGACCGAAAACGTCGATCCCGAGATCGCCTCGATCGCCGGTCCGCAGCTCGTCGTTCCCGTGATGAATGCCCGCTACGCTTTGAACGCCGCCAACGCTCGCTGGGGCTCGCTCTATGATGCGCTCTATGGCACCGACGCCATTCCCGAGAGCGACGGCGCCGAGAAGGGTAAGGGGTATAATCCGAAGCGCGGCGAAAAGGTCATCGCCTGGGTGCGAGATTTCCTCGATACGGCGACGCCGCTGCAGGACGGCAGCTGGAACGATGTCGGCAGCTTCGCCGTCAAGGAAGGAATGCTCGTCGTCAGATCGGTGGACGGCGAGCAGACAATGCTCAGAGACGGCCGGCATTTTGCCGGCTATCGCGGCGATGTCACCACGCCGAGCCATATTCTCCTGAAGAACAACGGCATTCATATCGAAATCGTCATCGACCCGACGACGGCGATCGGTAAGGCCGATCCGGCCCATATTTCCGATGTCTGGCTGGAATCGGCGATTACCACGATCATGGACTGCGAGGATTCGATTGCAGCCGTCGACGCCGAAGACAAGGTGATCGTCTATCGCAACTGGCTCGGCCTGATGAAGGGCGATCTGCAGGAAGAGGTGGCAAAGGGCGGAACGACCTTCATCCGCAAGCTCAACCCGGATCTGGACTATACCGGCCCGGACGGCGCTTCGTTCGAGGTGCATCGCCGTTCGTTGATGCTGGTGCGCAATGTTGGCCACCTGATGACCAATCCCGCGATCCTCGACAAGGACGGCAACGAAGTGCCCGAGGGCATCATGGATGCCATCATCACTGCTCTGATCGCGCTTTACGATATCGGTCCCGCCGGCCGGAAGAAGAATTCCCGCACCGGCTCCATGTATGTGGTGAAGCCGAAGATGCATGGGCCAGAAGAGGTCGCCTTCGCCGTCGAGATTTTCTCCCGGGTCGAAGACGCGCTCGGCATGGCGCGCAACACCATCAAGATGGGCATCATGGACGAGGAGCGGCGCACGACGGTCAATCTCAAGGAGTGCATTCGTGCCGCCCGCGAGCGCGTCGTCTTCATCAATACCGGTTTCCTCGACCGCACCGGCGACGAGATCCATACTTCGATGGAAGCCGGTCCGATGATTCGCAAGGGCGATATGCGCCAGGCAGCGTGGATATCGGCCTATGAGAACTGGAACGTTGACATCGGTCTGGAATGCGGCCTTTCCGGCCACGCCCAGATCGGCAAAGGCATGTGGGCGATGCCGGATCTGATGGCGGCGATGCTGGAACAGAAGATCGCCCATCCGAAGGCCGGCGCCAACACCGCCTGGGTGCCGTCGCCGACGGCCGCAACCCTGCATGCCACCCATTATCACCGCGTCAACGTCGCCCGGGTTCAGCAGGGGCTGAAGGACCGGGCTCGCGCCAAGCTTTCCGACATTCTCTCCGTGCCGGTTGCGGTGCGGCCGAACTGGACTCCCGAGGAAATCCAGCGGGAACTCGACAACAATGCCCAGGGTATCCTCGGTTACGTCGTGCGCTGGGTCGATCAGGGCGTCGGTTGCTCGAAAGTGCCTGATATCAACAATATCGGCCTGATGGAGGATCGCGCCACGTTGCGCATTTCGGCCCAGCACATGGCGAATTGGCTGCATCACAAAGTCGTCACCGAAGCTGAGATCGTCGAAACGATGAAACGCATGGCTGCCATCGTCGATCGACAGAACGAATCCGATCCGGCCTACCGGCCGATGGCGGGCAATTTCGATGATTCGATCGCCTTCCAGGCCGCCCTCGATCTCGTCCTGAAGGGCAGGGAGCAACCGAACGGCTATACCGAACCGGTGCTTCACCGCCGCCGCCTTGAGCTCAAGGCGAAACAATCGGTGTAACCGAGAATACGAAAAAGCCGCCGGAACGACAGTCCGGCGGCCCTTTTTATACCGAATTCGGTATCTACCCTACTGGATGACGATGACCTTGGAGGTCCCCTTGCCGGGGCGGACGCGGCTGTAGAGGTCGATGACGTCCTGGTTCATCAGGCGAATGCAGCCCGAGGAAGCGGCGGTGCCGATCGAAGCCCATTCCGGCGTGCCGTGCAGGCGGAACAGGGTGTCCTTGCCGTCGTCGTTGAAGAGATACATGGCGCGCGCGCCGAGCGGATTGCTGAGACCGGGGCCCATGCCCTCCTCGACGTATTTGGCGACGTCGGGGCGGCGTTCAGCCATTTCCTTCGGCGGGTGCCAGGTCGGCCATTCCTGTTTCCAGGCGACATAGGCAGTGCCGGCCCATGCGAAGCCCTGCTTGCCGACGCCGATGCCGTAGCGCATCGCCTTGCCGTTCGGCAGGATGTAATAGAGGAAGCGCTCGCGCGTATTGACGATGATGGTGCCTGGACGCTCGGTGGTCTGGTAGCTGACGACCTGGCGGCGGAACTGCGGCTTGACCCTGTCGATCGGGATCGCCGGCAGAGAGTATCCGGCATCCTTCGTCACGCCATAGGCGTCGTTGAAGATTTGAGCTGTCTGTACCGTCGGGCCTGCGCCCTTGTCGTCGACGGATGCGCTTTCGGAATTGGTGGAGCAGCCGGCCAGTGCGAGTGTCGTCAGCAGGCCAAATACAGGGAATGCGTTGCGGATGCGCATAGATAACTCTTGAAGTTTTCGGGCGAGGAGAACAGTCTTTCGACCATCGTTGATTATGGTTTATTTTCGATTAACTTGCGCTTTGCAAGACTGCTTCGGCGCGAGGAATCCGTCTGCCGCGCAAATTAAAAGCGCATGGTTTTTTTGCAACAACACACCCGGCTCGGCGATGGTTATCCATGACGATTTTGAGCGTTTACAATAACAATCCGTTAATCGATGGCCGGCAATCGGACAGGGCCATGATGGTGCGGCGCGGAACGCAGATATTGCTGCACGAAATGCGCCATGCGGTGCTGCCGGAACTGCCGCTGGCCAGCGGCCGACGCGCCGATCTGATCACGCTTTCGGAAAAGGGCGAAGTTTGGATCATCGAAATCAAGACATCGATCGAGGATTTCCGGGTGGATCGCAAATGGCCGGAATACAGGCTGCATTGCGACCGCCTGTTCTTTGCGACTCATGAAGGTGTGCCGCTTGACATCTTTCCCGAGGAATGCGGGCTCTTCCTCTCGGATGGCTATGGCGCCCATATGATCCGCGAGGCGCCGGAACACCGCATGGCACCTGCCACGCGCAAATCCGTCACGCTCAGTTTCTCGCGCGCCGCTGCGCAAAGGCTGATGATGGCCGAATGGGCCAACGGAAAACCATTCACCGTGGATGATGTCTGACGAAGGTTTCGTCTATTTCGGCGCGCGTTTGGCAAGTATGCGCTGCAGCGTTCGCCGGTGCATGTTGAGCCGACGTGCTGTTTCCGAGACATTGCGCTCGCACATCTCGTAGACCCGCTGGATGTGTTCCCAGCGCACCCGATCGGCCGACATCGGATTCTCCGGCAGCTCGGCCTTTTCGCCCGGCCGTTGCGTCAGCGCTGAAAAGACCTCGTCGGCATCCGCGGGCTTGGCCAGATAATCGACGGCTCCGAGTTTTACGGCCGTCACCGCTGTTGCGATATTGCCGTAGCCGGTCAGCACGATGATCCGGGTATCGTCGCGCCGCTGCCGGATCGCTTCGATGACGTCGAGGCCGTTGCCGTCGCCGAGGCGAAGGTCGACTACCGCATATTTCGGCGGCCTGCCTTTCGATTTCGCAACGCCTTCCGCCACTGATTCGGCCGTCTCCACGTCGAAACCGCGCGTCTCCATCGCCCGTGCGAGACGGCGCAGGAAGGGCCCGTCGTCGTCAACGATCAGCAGGCTGGCGTCGGGCCCGATATGGTCTTCATCCGATGTGGCGAAATTTCCATGATTCTGTTCTGTCATCGTCTCGGGTCCCGGCGGTTGCGCCTGATCCTGGTCAACCGTTTCTCATTCTACTTATGCCCACAAACTCATTTTGTCGAATTTGCGTCGATCAGCATTCGCGGCCATTCGATGCGGATGCGCGCGCCGGCTCTTTCCGGCTCTCGGTTCTCGAAAACCAGCGATGCGCCCGAGCGCTCCAGCAGCGTCTTGGCGATGAAAAGTCCGAGCCCGAGGCCGCCGGCCGTATCTTCCTTCTGCCGCTTGGTCACATAGGGCTCGCCGATGCGCGTCAGGATGTCAGGCGAATAACCATTGCCGTCGTCTTCGATGACGATCAATACTTTGTCTTGATCGTGCTCGACGGTGACGGTCACTTTCTCCCTGGCATAATCGACGGCATTTTCGATGAGGTTTCCGAGCCCGTACATGATGCCGGCATTGCGATCGGTGACCGGCTCGCTCTTGCGCGGGCTCTTCTCGATGAGCTCGAGCGTGATGCCGAATTCCCGGTGCGGTGCGACGACTTCTTCGATCATGGAGGAAAGCGGCAGCCGGCGCATATGCGCCTCGCCTTCGGAGGAGAGCGTCGTCAGCCGCCGCAGAATGTCACGGCAGCGTTCGCTCTGGCTTCGCAGCAGCATGACATCCTCGCGAAAGCGATCATCATCCTTGAGCTCGCGCTCCATTTCCTTGGCGACGACGCTGATCGTGGCAAGCGGCGTGCCGAGTTCATGAGCGGCGGCCGCAGCCAGACCATCCAGCTGCGAAAGATGCTTTTCCCGCTGTAGCACCAGTTCGGTCGCGGCGAGCGCATCGGCAAGCTGGCTCGCTTCCATCGAGACGCGATAGGCATAGAAGGCGGCAAAGGCCATGGTCGAGGCGATCGAGCACCAGACGCCGAACTGCATGACATTATGGACATTGATCTCGACCCCGTCGAACCAGGGCAGCGGGAAAGGCGAAAAGGCAAGTACTGTAATGCAGACCATGGCAAAGCCGATCAGTGCCGTGCTGTAGCGGATTGGCTGTGAGGCGAAAGAGATGATGACGGGCACGCAGACGAGTGCGGCGAACGGATTGGCGAGGCCGCCCGTGATGAAGAGCAGCGCACAAAGCTGCAGAAGATCGAAGCCGAGCAAAGCGAAGGCGGCCGGCGGCTCCAGCCGATGCGTCGGCGGATAGCGGATTGTCAGGTAGAAATTCACCCAGGCAAGGGCGGCGATCAGCAAAGAGCTGGCGATCAGCGGCAAGGGAAATTTTAGCCAGAAAGCGACGATGAACACCGTCAGCGCCTGGCCGCCGACCGCAAGCCAGCGAAGCCGCACCAGCGTCTGTAGCCGCAGCCTGCGGCTGCTGTGCCGGTCTTCCAGCGTATGGCTTTCGGTCTTGTCGATGACACCGGGCTTGTCGATCATGCCGGGGCTCCTTGATGGCTCTCATGTACCACGTGGTTTTGCCCGTGTCGTCGGCAACGCCTCTTCCGGCCGCTCCGGCCAGGGGTGGCGGGGATAGCGTCCACGCATCTCGGCGCGCACGTCCTTCCATGAGCCCACCCAGAAGCCGGGCAGGTCGCGTGTCGTCTGGATCGGCCGGTGCGCCGGTGACGTCAGCTCCAGGAGTAGCGGCAGGCGCCCTCCGGCGACCGCCGGATGCTGCTTGAGCCCGAACAGCTCCTGCACGCGGATCGTCAGGACCGGCTCCTCGCCCTCATATTGGATGGGATGTTTTTGACCGGTCGGCGCCTCGAAATGCGTCGGAGCAAGCCGGCTAAGATCGCGCTGCAGCTCGTGTGGTACCAACGACATCAGGCCGTTCGAAAGCCCTGCCGCAGAGACCTCGGAAAGGCTACGGGCGTCCTCCTGGAAGGGAGCGAACCAATCCTCCAGCCGAGAAAGCAAAGCATCGTCGCTGACATCGGGCCAGGGATCACCGATCGTCCGATGAAGAAAACCGATCCGTTCGCGGAGCTGCACGGCCTCCTTCGAGAAGGCGAGCTGATCAAGCCCCAATTCGCGCACGGCCTCCATCAGCGCCTGAGTGACGGCGGCTCCGGAAGGACGCGGCAAGGGCGTCTCTTCGAAGACGATTGCGCCAAGCCGAGTTGCCCGCCGCGCCCGCACCTGCCGGCTTTGCCGGTCGAAGAATATCTGGTCATCGGTTCTGATCTCGCCAGGCAGTTCGGCTTCGATATCCGCACGTGTCACTTCCGCTGCCGCCAGAATCCGCCCCTGCGCCGCGCGCCCGGTGAGATCGGCGATGACGAGCATCTGGCTGCCGGCGAGCCGCTCGGTCTCCGGCAGTTCCGCTCCCCGACCGTTCGCCATGACGAATCGCCCGCGCCCCCCGCGTTGAAGCGCGATCCGATCTGGGAATGCGTGCAGCAGCAGCTGACCCGCCAATACGGGTGCGGCTGTTGTGACGGTCTCGAGACCGGCGGCCAGTCGCCCCGCCAGCCGCCGCGAGGCGTCGGCTCTGTCACCGCGCTCGGCTTTGAATCGCCGCAGCCGGTCCTCAATGTCGATGCTCGATCCGCCAAGCCCCTGTTCGGTCAGGAGCACGGCAATCATCGCCGCCTCCCGGGCATGGCCCGATTCGCCTGATGAGACGACCATGGCGGCAAGTCGCGGCGGCAAAGCGAGATCGCGCATCATCTTGCCACGGGCAGTCAACGCGCCATCCTTGTCGAGCGCTCCGATCTGACCGAGCAGCGCCCGCGCTTCCTTAAGCGTCGTTTCCGGCGGCTGATCGACGAAGGCAAGGGACGCGGGATCCTGGACCCCCCAATGTGCGAGATCGAGCACCAGGCCGGAGAGGTCGCTGGAGAGGATCTGCGGCGGGGTGAAAGCCGGCAGGGCCGCCGTCTGCCCCTGGTGCCACAGCCGGATTGCGATGCCGGGCTCGGTTCGTCCCGCGCGGCCGGCCCGCTGATCGGCCGAGGCTCGCGACACCCGCACCGTCTCGAGCCGCGTAATCCCGGTCGAGGCCTCGAAAAACGGCAGACGCTGCAATCCGCTGTCGATCACGATCCTAACACCGTCGATGGTGATCGATGTTTCGGCGATCGAGGTGGCAAGAACGATCTTGCGCATTCCCTTGGGCGCCGGGCGAATCGCTGCATCCTGCTCCTTCTGGCTAAGATTGCCATAGAGAGGGGCAATCAAGGTTTCGGGCCCGAATCGCCCCTGCAGGCGCTCCACGGTGCGCGTGATTTCCGCCTGGCCGGGCAGGAAGGCGAGGATAGAGCCGTCCTCATCGGCGTGAGCCTCGATAATCATCCGCGAGACGGCGTCCTCGATGCGCTCGCCGCCGGCCCGGTCCTGATAGCGGATATCGATCGGAAAGCTGCGTCCCAGGCTCTCGATGATAGGCGGGTGATCGAGCAGGGCGGCCACACGCTCCACGTCGAGCGTCGCCGACATCACCAGGATGCGCAGATCCTCGCGCAGCGCTGACTGCACGTCGAGCGCCAGCGCCAGCCCGAAATCGGCATCGAGCGACCGCTCATGGAATTCGTCGAAAAGCACGGTCGAGACGCCGGTCAGTTCCGGATCATCGAGGATCATCCTGGCGAAAACCCCTTCTGTCACCACTTCGACCCGGGTCGCCGCCGATATCCTGCTGTCGAGCCGCATGCGGTATCCGATCGTTTCGCCCACCTTTTCGCCGATGAGCGACGCCATCCGGCTGGCTGCGGCTCGCGCCGCCAGCCGCCGCGGTTCGAGCAGGATGATCTTGCCGTCGCCGCGCCAGGGCTGATCGAGCAGGTAAAGCGGCACCAGCGTCGTCTTGCCGGCGCCGGGAGGCGCGGAAAGAACGGCGCGTCGCTGCTCGGCCAGCGCCGCCGCGACGGCTGGCAGGACATGCGAAACCGGAAGCTCCGGCAATGATGCACTGATCGTCACTTGCGGCCCGCCACCGTCTCATAGGCAAGGATGGCGCCGGCGAGATCCTCGAGTGCTGCGCCGACCGACTTGAACAGCGTAATCTCCTCATCATGGCTTCGTCCGCCATGCGCGCCGCTGACGAGTTCGGCAAGCTCCGATTGGATATCGTTCACGTCAAGCACGCCGCTTTTAATCGGCTGAACGATATCGCCGGCCTCGCTGGTGGCGCCAGCGCGGGTATCGACATGAACCGAAGCGCGGCGAATGGCTTCGTCGTCGCTTTCGCGCATGCTCGGTTTGAAGGCGCCGACGAGGTCGAGATGTGCGCCCGGCTTCAGCCATTCGCCCGATACCAGCGGTTCGCTGGAAAGTGTGGCGCAGGAAATGATGTCGGCCGTCCGTGCCGACGCTTCCCTGTCGGTGACGGCTCTAGCATCGAGGCCCAGCACTCGCGCTTCCGCCGCGATCTTCTCCGCCGCCTGCGCGTTGCGTCCCCAGATCCTGTATCTCTTTATGGGCCGGGTCGTGCCGTGGGCGAGCATCAGGTTGAGCGACAGCCGCCCGGTTCCGCAGACGAGCATTTCCTCCGCATTCGGGCGGGCGAGATAACGGCCGGCGAGCGCCGATGCCGCTGCTGTCCGCCGCGCCGTCAGCTCGGCGCCGTCAATCACGGCCAGCATCCCGCCGGTCGCGCCTGAGGAAAGAAGAAAGGTCCCTGAAATTGCCGGCAGGCTTCGCTGTGCATTGCCGGGAAAGACCGAAACCATCTTCACCCCGGCATAACGCCCGGGAACCCAGGCCGGCATCAGAAGCAGGGTTGCGTTCTCTTCACCGGGTACGCCCATCTCGTGGTGATGACGCACCGGCATCACGCATTCGCTCGCAAACATGGCGGCGATCGCTTCGATCAGCTCGGGCCAGGGAAGGGCTGCGCGCGTCTGTTCTTCGTTGAGGACAAGCATTCTTCACTCCGCCGGATCGTTCTTTCAGCCAAATTAGCGAGGGGCGTACGTGAGACGCAAGCGCCCTGGAATTACAGCTGCAGGCTTCCCATATAGGTCATGACAGCGCCTTCGAAGCGATTTGTCCGAGATTCGGTTAAGACAGACCCTCTCAGAACTGCCCAATCGGGCGGCAATTTTGCGGGTTTTCAAAGAATGTAACAAAAAGCTAAGCAAAATCAATCTGTTACAAAAATGTCAAAAAACTTTTGGAATGGCTGTTGACTTAGAAAAGGGGTTAGCTCTATAAGCCCACTCACTGAACGAGGGCGGCGGCGCTGCTGGCGACGAAGTCTCTCGTTCTAAAGAAACTCAAGCGGAT
>NZ_NWSZ01000032.1:0-77975 GCF_002531885.1 Rhizobium sp. L9
ATGAAATCTGAGGGGGGTCAAAATTGGACGCCGATTACCCCGCCAAGGGGGTCAAATTTGCACGCCGAAACACACTCACACCGCGCCACTTGGCGTATTCAAAACCGCCGAGGCTCTAATCGCCGCCGGATGAAAATTCAGTGGCAGGTCACCTCTTCCATCCCTTGGTGTCCACCTATTTGGGTGGACACCTCATGCCAAAGCTCACTCAATTGCAGAAGGTGCGGAGAAAATCGCGCTTACGATCGTTCAGAAAACATTGCCTGTTTTTGGAGGCGCAGGCGGTGTTTGGCCGGGCCATTAACCAAGTACCGGTTTTGAGGCATTCTCTCACTCAACTCACCCAGCTTCACCGCCAAAACTGCATACGTTGGAACTCAACCACTGCCCAATATGGTCATTGATTTGCGGCACATTCAGAGCGCCAAGACAGCGCCCTTTTGCGTGACAGTTAAACTCAAACGGATGTCGGTGGCCGAGAACCCAGCCATCACTGCAAATTCCCCCGCCTCTATCCGCCAACGCCGCTCGGTCGTGTCGAAGAAGGCAAATGTTCGGGCGTCAAGTATGAAACGCAACCTTCGTTTCTCACCGGGTTCCAGGGCAATTTTCGAGAAGGCTTTCAGCTCTTTAACCGGTCTGGGTATAGATGCTTCAACATCGCCGACATAGATTTGCACCACTGCCGAACCTGGCCGCTCGCTGATGTTGGTCAATTCCAGTGTCACTGTCACCGCGCCGGCAGCGTCCGGTAGCCCTACCGTCAGGTCCGACATCGCAAAGCTTGAATAACCGAGACCATGACCGAACGGGAACAGCGGCTTAATGCCGTGGCGGTCGTAGTGCCGATAACCGACGAACACACCTTCGTCATATCGCACATGGCCGTCCTTACCTGGATAGACCGCGTCATCCTCGGTATGTGTGGGGTTGTCAGCCCAGCGCACGGGGAAGGTCTGTGCCAGTCGGCCCGAGGGCTCGGCCTTGCCGAGGAGCACATCGGCGATCGCGTTGCCAGCCTCCTGTCCGGGATACCAGCATTGCAGTACTGCACGAGCACCGGAAAGCCAGGGCATTTCCACCGGTCCACCGGTTTGTAGTACGACGATCGTGTTCGGATTGGCCGCAATTACCGCCTCAACAAGCTGGTTCTGCAGACCGGGAAGTGCAATACCGCGAAGATCGGAGCCCTCGGTATCCCAGTCGCCCGTTCTGCCCACGAAGACTACCGCATGATCAGCCTTTGCCGCGACGGCTGCTGCCTCGGCAATCTCCGCTTCGGCCGAAAATCTGCCTATTCCTACCCGAATTGCAGCGATATAGAGGTTGACGTGGTCGTGCCGGGCGTACTCGGCGACGACCTCGTATGTACGGCCGGCTTCGAGCGTGATTTCACCCACGACCTCTTCGCAGCCTTCTTCAAAGAATGTGGTACCACGTATCCAGGAAGCCCAAGCGTCCACCACAAGTCTGCCGTCCACATAGACCCGGCCAAGCCCGGCCGAGGTTAGTCCGACGCGATAGATGCCGGCTTCCGAGGCTGTGAAGATGGTGCGCATTCTAGCCGAAAAGCGAAGGGGATCGACAAAGCCCTCGGCCACGGGGGGCAACCATACACCAAGGCTCGACGGTTCCTCGACGACCTTCACCGGTTCGCCAGCTAGCTCCCTTCCTTGGAAAAACTCGAAGGTTGTGGGGTTTTCGATTAGCGGCTGAAACCGATAATTGTTGCAACCCTGAGCGTAGCACAGATTCTCCTCACCCAGCGCGTCCACCAGCCCCTGCCACGGACTGATGACATAGTGAGGGTTCAACTGCGCCGAGCCGCCTCCCATCACCTGCGCGACCTTAGCATTGGGTCCAATGATGGCGACCATACCTTGCTGAGCCAATGGCAGGACCCCGTCATTCTGTAGCAGAACTGCGCTTTCCGCTCCCGCGCGCCTGATCAATGCCCTATGTTCCGGTCGATCAATGGCGTACTCCTTAAACTCGCGATGATCGTTGATAGCGCCGGTGCGTTCCATCAAAGTCAGGATATTGCGCACACAGGCGCGGATCGTCTCGACACTAACCTCGCCGCCTTCGACCGCAGCCAGTAGCTTGGAGCCGCGATCGCGAGTCGGGCCCGGCATCTCCAGATCCAGCCCGGCATTCACGGTGGGTGCGGTCGAACGCGAGCCGAACCAGTCCGACATCACCACGCCGTTAAAACCCCAGTCACCGCGCAGAACCTCGTTCAACAGCCAATGGCTTTCCGCCGTGTAAGTACCGTTTAGCTTGTTATACGAAGACATCACGGCCCAGACCTTTGCCCGCTTCACCGCCGTCTCAAAGGGTATCAGGTAGACTTCGCGCAGCGTGCGTTCATCGATATCTGAAGAGATGGTTGTACGTTCAATCTCGGACTCGTTGCCGACGAAATGTTTTATCGTGGCACCGACTTTCGTGGACTGCAGACCTTCGATATAGCCGACTGCAAGTTCCGCCGTCAGGATCGGATCCTCAGAGAAGCACTCAAAGTTGCGGCCGTTTGTGACGCTACGCTGGATGTTAACGGTGGGGGCTAACGAGACGTGGGCACCTTTTGAAAGAACCTCGTCACCTAGGGCACTGCCGATTTCCTTGGCTAGATCCGGGTTCCAACTCGCTCCGATGGCGATGCCCACCGGGAAAGCCGCTGCAGTCACACCTCCGACAAAAGACCCCGCCCCGCGGGCGCCGTTGGGGCCGTCGGTCAAGCGCAATCTCCCTATCCCTAGGCGGTCGATGGGCGGTAAAGACCAGAACGTATCGCCGGAAAGTAGCGAGACCTGCTCCGCCAAGGTCATATTATCGAGTAATGCTTTCTTATCAATCATCTTCTCTGCTTCTTGAATCTCGATACTTACCTGTCCCAGATCGGCATCTCGAGATGCATATTGGGGAAGCTGGTGATCTCGGCGCCATGGAGCCGTCCATCCATAAAAAGGACGCCCGTTTGTTCATCAAGGCGTCGCGTCCCGCCGTCGCGAGGACGACGACATGTTCGAAGCCTTCACATAGCCGAGATGCGGTCACCGCTTTCCATTGAAAACAAGGGACATCGCGGCAATCGATTTCAGCAGTGAAAGTTGTGCCGGCTGCGGCAGCGCCGGTTCTGTTACGGAGTTATTCCTCCGCAAGTTTGTGAGACAGTTTGAACCTTAGCAAGCTTTATCAGACAATCTGTTGACAGACAACCTCGGTCGCGCAGCTTTCGTGTCGTCATTGATGATTCGATGCTTCCCTCGGAGGCGGATCCCGATTGATGAAGTTTCTTCGCCGCCTATGGACAAGGATCGACCACAATGGACAGGCTGTTGTCCCGTTTCCGGCTACAGAGTAATCATTTTCGTACTGTCTTTCATAATCAGCATTTGCGCGGTGGGGTTTTCGGGGCACTACGCCGCGGGTCTCCTACAAGGCCGCCTGGAAACCTCGAGCGAGGTGATGCAGGTGCTCTCGGGTTTCCGTGACGTCTCCGCCTCGTCCGTCTGCATCGCCCTCACGCCGTGCTTGAATCCTCCCTACATATGCAGGCATTCCCGGTTGATATCGATCCAGATTGTCTGAGAGCTACCAGTATTCGTTGATCCTGCCGTTATAGCTTTGCCTGCTCGTCTGCACAAATTTAGATATCGAGAGATCAAAAACGGGCGCCTGGAGGAGAGCCGTGGCAGTACCGCATTCGTACCGGCTGGTCGTGTCAGACAGCCGAAGACTTGCGGATTCTCTACCATCATGGATGGCCTCCGCTCAGAGAGGGATCGGAGGCTGTCACGTATTTTTTTCCGCTTTCGGCATGTTAAAGGATGCCAGGCGATCTTGCTGCCAATTATTTTTCTGGCTGCGAGCGACCGCTTTCTGCCGGCACTCAAATTCCCCTGGTGAAGCAGGGCTATCGCATATGAGCGATGATAGAGATGAGGAACTGATCGTCCCACCCTGCGTTCTTGATCTTTCGACGAATGGAGGCCTTATCTGGATGGGCTCGGATGAGGTTGAGGGCAATCTTTCGTAACAGAGCAATGTTTGCCGGTCCGTGATCCTTACGGTTTCTGGCGGCATCCTCGCGGAACTGGACGTCGAGCACCCAGTGCAGTTTGTTTTCGATCTGCCAATGAGTTCTGGTTACCTCGATCAGGGCGGCAGCCGACATGATGGTGGAGAGCAGGAAGTAGCGGACATGGCTGGTCAGACGGCCATCGGCATGACGGCTTGTGGCCTCGACGGATCCGATGGCCTGCAGGCCGGGGAAGTCGATGTCATTGACGGCGACGATGCAGGCACGGCGTCTTTCGCAGCGGTCATGGTCATTCTCGGCGGCGGTCTGGACGCCGAGTGGCTCGACGTCGTCCAGACGAGCAATCGTCTGTGCCAGGAGGCCGGGCTGATTGGCCTTCAACGCCAGGGCATAGTCGCCGCCGGCGGAAAGGATGGCATGAGCGGTATCGGCGCGGCAATGCAGGGCATCGGCGGTGACGATGGCACCTTCCAGCGACAAAAGCGCAAGCGCATCGAGCGCCCCTTGGACCTCGTTGCGGCCCGGCGCGGTCTGTTGGCCGATGACCAGGCCGCAACCGGCAGCCCAGACCTTGACGAGGGGCAGCGGCGGCGCCTCGTACCGCCTTGCCGTCGACCGCCACCACGCCTTCCATGCCCTTTGCAAAGGCTTCGGTAAAGCGGCTTCGAAGGCAACCTGATTGAGGCAGCGGAAAACGGTGGAGAAGGTGCCATGGCCGGCGATGCCATAGGGCAGCGGCACGATCGTCTTGAGCCACTTCTTTTTGGAAACGCCGAATCGGCCATGTCGGCGCAGCTTTCGGCGCCGCAAACGATCGCGGCAATGGCAATGAACAGGATCGACATCAGCGGATGACGTGTGTTGCGCCCCGAGGGTCGGGCAGATCTTTTAAAACAGGTGGCAAATCGATTCATCCGAACCTCCAAATTATCGGAGAGTTCTTGAGTCGATTTGCCTCAGCAAAACAACTCCTTACCATCCATGTGCGATTCTCCTGCCTGGTGAAGCTGTCTCGTCTGGTCGTCACTTCAATCGCCCGCAACCGGCGCCTTAAGGTAGTCGAGAAACGTCCGGAGAGCGGACGGCACCTGTCGATGCGAAACGTAGTATGCATGAAAACCCGGCCCGGTAGAGGTCCAGTCCGGCAGCACGACTTCGAGTGAACCGGCCGCAAGTTTGTCCTCGACCCGGGCCTGCAGGCAATAAAAGAGACCGCCTCCCTCCTCCGCCATGCGGATAGATAGTTCCGAATCTCCGAGCGTGAGAAGTCCCGGAACGTCGAGAGAAACCATGCGATCGCCGTCGCCAAGTTCCCATTTGCAGAGGTGATCTGTACCGGTTCGGATCCGGATGCACTCGTGCGTCAAGAGATCTTCCGGCCGCGCGGGCCGCCCTCGTTCGTTGAGATAGGCCGGAGAACCGACTACGATCCATTCGAGTTCGGATGTCAGACGCGACGCGATCATCCCCTCGGGAACCGTTCCCCCATAACGGATGCCCGCGTCAAAACCTTCGGCGACCATATCGATGAAGCGATCCTCGACGCTGACTTCGACCTCGACATCTGGGTAGCTCTTGCGAAAACTGTGCAGTCGAGGAGCGATCAGCAGCTCGGCGGCGTCACGCAGGGTGGTCACTCTCACTCTGCCCGTAGGCCCGCTCCTGAAACTGTCTAGGAGATCCATCGCAGCTTGAATGCCGAGGAAACGGGGCTCCAGTTCGGCAAGCAGCACTTCGCCGGCGGCGGTGAGACTGATGCTCCTGCTTGTCCGATGAAACAGACGGACGCCCAGACGGGCCTCCAAACCCCTGATCGAGTGGCTGAGGGCAGACCCGGAAACGCCGCGAAGCGCGGCGGCCTTTCGGAACCCCCCCGCACGCGCGATCGCGACGAAAGTTTCAAGGTCGGCCAGATCGGCCCGCGTTGATACCATGAGTTATGGATACTCGCACTTGTACTGAAAAAGATCGCCCTTGCCGGCGCCGACCTTGCTTCAGGCCGGCCGGCACCTTCAATCCTTATTTAACTGGCCCTGTATTTGGTATGTGATGGCCGAGGAAGCAGTCAAAAATTTGACCTAGTGATCCATGTTGGATCCTGCGAAGGACGGCGGAGATGGCCCGGTCGCTGAAAAACGAAAACGTCCGGGATTAGATCGTCATGCAATGAAGATCTTCGTGTCCACAGCCACGAGAGACGGCACCGGTTGGTTCCGCGAGGCGGTCTAACAGTCCCGGAGGTTCTAGTTCTGAGCTCTCGAAAACGCGGGCTACCAGTCCTGCCGGGTTGGATGGACGAAATGTCGTTGATCGTGATCTCCGGGGGCTGGTCTAGTGCATAGACCACGGCTTCAGCCATCGACGACGGCGGAATACCCTGCTTGTTGAGCTCTCCGGCGATCTTTCTGCCCGTCTCGTCATGAACCTTGTCGGCCCAGCCGGTATCGATCACGCCAGGGCTGATCATAGACACTTGGATCCCGCTACCCACGCCCACCTCCTTCCTGAGGCTTTCGGTAATACCGCGTATGAAGAACTTCGTGGCTCCGTAAACCCCTGCCGCCTCGCCGACATGAACGCCGGCGATAGAGCTCATATTCAGGATGCGGCCGGACCGGCGCTCCAACATCGACGGCAGCACCGCGGCGATCGCATGCAGATAGCCACGCAGATTGGTATCGATCATCTTGTTCCAATCGCCGACGGCGGCATCCTTCCAATAGGAAAAGAGCATGAGGCCGGCATTGTTGACCAATATATCGACCGGGCCGTACGTCGTTGTGGCGAACGCGACGAGGGCCTTGGTACTCTCAAAATCCGTGGCATCAGCAACCTTGTAGCTGGCAATACCTCCCGAACCGGTGATGTCTTCGACGATCTGACTGAGGCGTTCCTCATTGCGGCCGGCAAGGACGACGCGCGCACCTTTTTCCGCCAATCCTCTGGCGGTCGCCGCTCCAATGCCCGAGGAAGCCCCTGTGACGATGGCGACCTTGTTTTTCAGATGTGACATGACGTGCTCCTTCACTGCGGTTGGGTCAATTCGGCTTGCCGCGCGGCTTTGACGGGCTCGGGGGTCGTCCGGTTTTCCAACACCTGGCGCTTGGTTTCCTGATCTCCGCCGACGATATGGTCGATGCCGTTCATGAGAGCCTCGAACCCCTGCTGGGCGACGAGCGTCTTGTCGTTTTTTTGTTGGCCACCGAGCTTCGTACCGCCCATTCCAGCGTTCGCGTGGAAGTCGCTGTTGGTGGCGCCCGGAAGGAGTGCCGTCACCGTGACCCCGGTCGAGCGCAACTCCTCGCGCAGACGCGAACATATAACCAAATGCCTTCGACGGGCCGTAAACGGTTTCGTATGGCGTGGGCAGGGTCGCCGAAACCGAGGAGGTGATGAGAATCCTGCCGCGGCCGTTCTTGACCATATGTTGGACGACGCGTTTGGCCATATGGACGGTCCCGGTTACATTGATCGCAAGCAGGCGAAGCTCATCCTCGAGATCGTTATCGACAAAGGCGCCGCCAATACCGATACCGACGTTCAGAGCCGCGGCTTCCAAGGGGCGCCCCAGCCCGTGCGTAAAGGTCCAGAACCTCTCGACGCCATCGTACGTCGAGGCATCCGCTTTGAACGGATATGCTTCGGCATCAAGGCTTCGTAGCGCATCGGCGGCCTCGTTCACCTTGTCGCTTGAGCCTGAAATGGCGACATCGAATCCATTCTTGGCGAATTGTTTGGCAAGCTCGAAGCCTATTCCAGATGAGCCGCCCGTGATCATTGCGAGTGGTTTATTCCCTGTCATGATTTCACTCCTTTGGTTTGGTCAGCACCACGATCGTCTCGAGGCGCTGGTGACCAAATGCCCGTGGAGCCGATTGGTTACATGAGCAAAATTGATCGGGGCGGTGAGTGAAAATCATCCACCGATCTGGCAGGGACCAGGAGTGCGTTACCTTTTTGGTCCCGTCCGCGGTCGAACTGGCCAGGCATTCCCTACGTCACGAAGGCCCTTGAGTGAACACGGCTCATCGGTGCGTGCGATCCCGCTCACTTCAAGTAGCCGTCGCGCTACCCTATTCTTATAGTGCGATCGAACGGTCGTTCGCAGCCCGCGGATATGATCCGACGACCCAAGCGCCCGAGTAGCGTTGATGGACTTCTCTGCGCTGGTGCCATCGGCCGGCACGCTTCTCGGAGAAAAATTCCACGGCGACGGCTTGTCCGGCACACCTTCCAGCGGTGACGGTCCAATGACGGGAAAGACAAAAAATGAGCGAGAGAATGAACAGCGTCGTTGCTCCTGGCCGCGTTGCGGTCATCACGGGAGCTGCGAAGGGCATCGGCTTGGCAATCGCGAGGGCTCTCGCGGCCCGCGGCATGAAGCTCGCGCTGCTGGATCTCGACGCCGACGCACTTGAGGATGTTACTTCGACACTCGACACGGACATCCTGATCGTGAGCGGCGACGTATCAGATTTGTCGGCACTGACCAGGTTGCGGGACGAAACGATTTCGCGGTTTGGCGACGTGGCCGTTCTAGTAAACAACGCGGGCATAACGCAAGGAGCCGGCCCTTGGGACAATCCTGCAAAGTGGCGACGCCAGATCGATGTAAACTTCCGAGGTGTTCAGGCCGCGCAACACGTCTTCGTGCCCTACATGATCGAAGCCGGTCGCCAGTCGGCCGTTGTCAACCTCGGCTCCAAGGAAGGTATTACGACTCCTCCAGGTAACGCCGCATATTCGGTGGCGAAGGCAGCTGTCAAAGTCCTGACCGAACAGCTGTCGCACGAGCTTCTGAAGGAGACGGGAGGTCGTGTTTCGGCTCATCTCCTCGTCCCTGGCTACACGTGGACACCCATGAACATCGCACTCAAGCCGCAGGGCATTGCGAAACCCGATGAGGCATGGACCGCAGAGCAACTGGTGGAATACTTCCTGGTCCGTCTGCTCGACGAGAATTTTTACATCATCTGTCCGGATAACGCGGTTACGTCTGCGATCGATGCCAGAAGGATCCGCTGGGCGGCCGACGACATGATCCTGAACCGGCCGGCGCTTTCACGCTGGCACCCCGACTGGATGGATAAATTCGCAGCCTGGTTGAAGGCAGGTCACTGACGGTGGAATGTTTGTAGAGGAGAGTAATCCAATGCCCAGACCCTATGTAATCTGTCACATGATGTCGCCGCTGGATGGCCGATTGATCGTCAATGATTGGGCCGAGGCAACCGGCCATTCGGTCGATGAGCTCGTGAAGATCTATGACGGCCTGCATGAGAAGATCGGTGCCGACGCCTGGCTTTCGGGAAGAGCGACGGGAGAAGAGTTCGCGGACGCCGTCGACCGCCCCTATCAAGCAACCGGCACAGCCGCGCGACCGATCCATATCGCCAACCCGGACGCCGGCGAGTTCGCTGTCATCGTGGATAAGGACGGTCGGCTACGCTGGGACAAGAGCGACATTGACGGAGCTCACCTTGTGGTCCTGACAGGATCTGACGTGGATGATGCTTACCTGGCGGGCCTCACCCAGGCTGGCGTTTCCTATATCGTCTCGGAGAAAGATGGCGTCGATCTGAAAAACGCGCTTGACCTTCTTGGAACCGAGTTCGGTGTGAAGCGCTTGATGCTGGAAGGCGGGGCGCAAACCAATGGCCATTTCTTGAAGGCGGGTCTTGTTGACGAGGTCAGCCTGGTCATCTTCCCTGCGATCGGAGGCAAGTCGAATACACCGGCCATATTCGAGGGCGGCGAGGATGGGCTTGCCGGCAGGGCGAGGCTCACGTTTATCAGCGCCGAAGCCGCTGGCCTCGGCTCCGTGCATCTGAGATATCGCGTTGGACGTCCATAAGAGACGTCCATAGGAGAAGATTGTGGAAGGGCTCCCTCCTGCCGTCGTCGAAATGATCGTCGAGGAGCAGGGCGCGATACTCCTGAGCAAGCAACCTTGTTTCGAGATCATCGCGCAGCGCAGAGAGCCGGAAGAACTGGCGTAGTCTGCCCGTGGTGTCTCTCCGATTAGGCGGTGTGATGAACGGTATGTGACGCCGACATTAATGCCCGCGGCGGTGACCGCGATATGAGCGTCAAGGCGTTGCTCGAGTGCAGCTCGACAAACAAACAAGGTGAGACGCGTATTGCCGCACGTAACGATGCTCCCCACAAAAATGTCGGGCCTACTACACCTGCTGTCAGGTTTGTCAGGTGCGCGCCATGGTGCTGTTCCGCCCGACTTCCTACCGCGCTCTCGTGGAAGTCCTTGAAGCATAGGCACAAGATTCCTTCTGAGGCTCGATCCGGCCAGAGTGGCATGAGTCTTGAAACTTTCTCGTCGCGCGGCGGCAGCTGTCTTCTCCCGAGAAAGCGCGCGAGTCAAAGTCGAATTGCAGGTGAACGCATGGTGACGCAGTAGAACTTTGTGGATGCGGTTCGACCCGGGGAGAACAAAACTCCGGGCAGAGGTTTGGGAGGGTTGTTTGTCTGTGTCTGACAAAATTGCGATCTTCGGTATGGCGAGCGTTTTTTCGGTCACCCATGCGCTATTCGCAGTCGCTCAAGAGGCCAGGGCCGTGACTAACCCCCTGGCCTATATGCTGCAACCTATCACAAAATCCCAGGGGATGCTGAAAACCTTCGAACAAAGCCGGGAGACATTTCCGGGCGAGGTTCTGCTCGATATGAACGCTACCTATCTCGACCGACAGATCTACAATCCGGCCACGGCGCGCTACGACCACGTTAAACTGCGCGGCTATCAAGACGCCCGCCAGACCGGCTTATCCGGTGCCGACACGCCATTGGTTGGACCGACCATCGATCTACGGCCCGGTCAGACGGTGCGGGTAACGCTTCACAACCTGTTCCCTCAGGATTCCACCTGCGGCATCGGCGGTGGCAGTGCCAATACCCCCCATTGCTTCAACGGTACCAACCTGCATTCGCACGGTCTCTGGGTAAATCCGTCTGGCAATGGCGATAATGTGCTGATCTCAATCCGTCCCGGCGTTTCGTTCCAATATGAATACAACATCGCCGTTGAGCATCCCGCCGGCACCTTCTGGTATCACCCACACCTACACGGATCAACCGCATTGCAGGTGTCGAGTGGCATGTCCGGGGCGTTGATCATCCGTGGCGATCGCATGCCGACACCGACCGAGACTGGCGATATAGACCGCCTATTGAAGCAGCCGGGCGGCTCCGATATCGCCGAACGGGTTTTGGTGCTACAGCAGATTCAATATGCTTGCACCGATAACAATGGCGACATCACTTATGATTGCCAGCCAGGACAGGTGGGCGGCATCGAAAGCTACGATCAGTTCGGACCTGGCAGTTGGCCGGCTTCGGGCCGCTTCACCAGCGTCAACGGCCAGGTGCTTGGTCAGTTGGCATCAGCGGAGGCTGGCTCGGTCGAGCGGTGGCGGATGATACACGCCGGGGTTCGCGACACCATCAATTTCGAAATCCGGCGCAAGACCGGGACGACCGCGTTCCGCACGCTTGCGGCAGCGGACACCGACAGATGGATCGACCAGAATTGCGGCAAGGATACTATTCCGTATGGGGTGGTGGCCCAGGACGGGCTGACAATGGCGCAGGTGCAGATGCGGCAGCAAGCGATCCTGCAACCGGGCTACCGCGTTGACGCGCTGGTGGTGTTGCCAGGAGCGGGTGACTACTGCATCATCGATGGCGCCGCACCGGCAGCGGCCAGCGTCAACCAGGAGGCTCCAAGCCGACGGCTTCTCGGCATAGTCACTGCAGTAGGCGGCCATGCCGTCAATGGCGAGATCGGCACCTATCTTCAGGATTGGCTGATTTCGGCGGCTGAGCGCACGATGTCACAGAATGTCGCCGGCAAGGTTATCGATGACCTCAAGAACGAGATGTCGCTCTCAAGCTTTATTCCCCATCCGGACATCGACGCGGGCGAGGTCACCGGCGAGCAGCAACTGGTGTTTAACATCGATGTGAAACAGCCGGGTGCCACCTTCTTCGAGGTTGACGGCAAACCTTATGATCCCAACCGCATCGACCGGACGTTGCCGCTGAGCGGAGTCGACGAATGGACGCTCCGCTCGGATTTCGTCAGCCACCCATTCCATATCCATGTCAATCCGTTTCAGATCATCAAAATTGTCGATGCGGCCGGCAACGATGTCAGCGCGCTTGGCGCCGATGACGACGGCGATCCGCAATATCCAGGCTTGAAAAATGTCTGGAAGGACACGCTGTGGATCAAGAATCCCGGCACCGATCCGTCGGCGCGCTACACGATCACCGTGCGGACGCACTACCAGCGCTATATCGGCGAGTTCGTTCTGCATTGCCACATCCTCGATCATGAGGACCAGGGCATGATGCAGAACATCAGGATCACCCTGCCGGACGGCCAGGGTGGCACCGTTTCCGGCCATCATTAGGGCGTCGATCGCCATTGGGAGGAACTATGAGCTTCACTGGCACTTGGAGTTATCGCAGCCTGATCAACAATCCCGATTTATCGGTTGATTTCAATGCACTGGAATTTGGCCAGGGAACGCTGGTGCTGACCGAGTTGGCTCGGCGCAAGGTCGGCGGAACCATTGGTGGGCCCGGGTGGTCGCTGGAATTGACCGGTACGGTGCGTCCGGGAGACCCTGTCGAGCTGCAATTCACTGGAAAGGGCGATGTGGCCGGCGAGACCTGGATCTACAGCTATCGCGGCTACATCGTGCCGAACTGGCCGAATGGCGTCGATCAAAGGGACGCCATTGTCGGTAGCATCGTCCGCGACGTCCCGCATTCGCATGGGGTCGCCGCAGCCGGCTACGTTGCCTCCTGGTATGCCGTGCGACAGTGATGCTCCAGCATTTGCCGCAGCTCGAAGACATTCGGATCAACATTCACCGGCCAGGGTCTAGGTCGACGGACCGATGCCTCACATTTGAACCGCGTGCTCTGGCGGTTCAGCGGGATGTGCTGCCCGAACTTGTCGAACACGATCGTCGCCAGCAACTGAGGGCCGATGAAGCCGCGCGGGCGTCGCATGGAACGGTGCGGGAGCCTGACTGATCGCCTCGCAATCGCGGCAGGTAAATTTCTCGCGCACCGTCTCGATCACCTTGAATCGGCGCGGGATATCCTCCAGCGTTTCCGTCACATCCTCGCCCAGCTTCGACAGCCGCGAGCCGCCACAGCAGGCACATGCCGTCGGCGCTTCGATGACGATGCGTGCGCGCTCGACGTCTTTGGGCCACGCCTTGCGCACTGGACGCTTGCGGGCGAAGGCGCGCACGGACTGCGTTCTGGCCGCGGCCTCTTGGACGCTCAGTTCGTCCTCGGCGGCCTACGCCACGAGCTCTTCGAGCTGCAAATTCCAACTGATCGATCAGCCGCTGCGTGCGCTCGCGGCGCGGCCCGTGCTTCTCGCGCTCCAGCTTGCCGGTCAGCAACTGCAAATGCACGTTGAGCGCCTCAATGCTCGACAGCCGCGCCTTCGCGTTGGCCGCGTCCGCCTCAGCTTGCAGCCGCGCAGCACGTTCGGCCAGCAGCGCCGGATGAGCGCTGGCAAGGTCCGATGGCAGGGTAAGCGGCGGCAATGTCATAACGACATTGAATCAGATTTCTCAACAATTTCAATGCAAAAATTGAGTCAAACCCGGCTGGGGCGCCAGGTTTCCTGCCGTGCGCGCCAGTCAATTCCCTCCAGCGACAACGCATGTTGATGCCCCTCCTGGTGAGGCTGAATGATTCTCAGATCGAGTTGATGAATGGTACGGTTGCGAAGGTCGCGAACCGCGTTGACGACCGCTGGGGAATTTTGGAACAAATATGCTCCGGTTGATTGCTGGTCGATGAGCAGGCGCTTCCGCCTGATTTGAACGTAAATCCAATTGACGGGAATATCGAGCCTGGCGGCAAGTTGTACGGCGCTGAGCAAACTAGGTTCGTGTGTCCATCTGTTGCGCTGTGCCTTTACCTAGATGCCCGCTGCAAGGCGGAGGCGTTGCACAGTGATTGGCAAAACCTTCTCCTCACAATTGGGCGAATGGTGTCCTTCGCGCGTCAGTATTTCAGGCTTCGACATATCCCTGTGTCGCAGACACGGGTATCAGCAAGGTCGATCCACCACGATGTTCAACCTCATACGACGGCGCGAAGTTGCCGCCTCTACGTCCCACCTCACGCATCACATTAAAGGGGCGTCCAAATAACGGATGGCTCGGATCCAGCACCTCGATCTTGTCCGGTGATGATTCGTCAGACTCACAAGCAGGGATATTTCTGTAGACCTTCGAGCAGATAACCGAGCTGCGCCGGTGTGATCACCACCGTGCCGTCAGCGGCTGACGGCCAGATGAAGCGGCCGCGCTCCAGCTTCTTCGTGAACAGACAAGCGCCCTGGCCGTCACGCTAGATAAACCTTCCTCGCTCCAATTTTTTCGTGAACAGGCAGGCCCCCTGGCCATCGTGCCAAACGACCTTGATCAGATCGCCGCGTTTGCCCCAAGGCGGCGCATCCTCGGATGCTTACTTTTGTCCGGAAAGTTTTGGCCGCATTGAACTCATCAAATAAGGATTTGCGCCGCGCGGACGAGCACGCGGCGCTTTTATTCGGCAGGGAAAGCAGCTTCGTCTAAGCCTTTGGCCATATTCGATGAATTCTTGCTCCACAATCTCTGACGGGCCAGCGCCGGCAGGGCAGAGGAGATTAATCCTTCAAGAGGCTTTTGTTCTCAGTCGTCGGCACGTACTGGAAAGTGTCTTGTCCTTGCTCAATGGCCGGACCGGAGCCGCCTTCGTAAGCGAGGTTCCAGCTCGTGACTATCTCAGTGTTGTTGCCGTTGACCTGTGCGTAGCCGGTCCATCCGGTTGCGGAATTGCAGTTCTCCGTCGAATTGTTCCAGCCGACCGAAAATGCGATGAACGTCCCGTTTACCCTTCCTGTTAGCGGATAGGGCGAGTTCTGGCATCCGGTGCCCTGGGCTCTGTTTACATATTGGCCGGAGACATTTCCGAACGAGTCGACTTGAATGATCATCGTCGAGCCGGACTGGTTCTGCCAACTGCTGGAAGCCGATGCGATGCTTGAAAAATCCTTGAAGTTGCTTGCATCGAAAGCAAGAGCTGAGGTTGCTACAGCAAACACAAGTGCTGCAACTGCATTAGTACGGATCATGGTTTTTCCTCCTGATGTGCGCCGACCGTCGGCGATCGTACCGAAGGTTGCATATAAACTCGTAATAATCAATCAATCCGAGTAGCAATTTCCCGGGTTGAGAAAACCGAAAGACGGGCCGCGCGTTGCGTGGCGCGGCCCGAGAACGAGCATCAGGAGTGAAGACTTACACGATGCAAATTACGAACGGGATAGCGCAACGCTAATATTTGACCATCATTGGAACGGACAAACTGCATGGCCGCAACCCCGAGAGCTACCTCACGGACGTCCTAACCCAGATCAAAGATTAACCGGTAGATAGGCTTGAAGACCTGTTGCCGTGGAATATGCTTCCGACGGTCTCCACTGCGCAAAAGGCCGCCTGATGGCTCGTTCGATGCATATCTGCACGATCGAAGACGTGGCCACCATGACCGGCGAGAACCTCGAACTGCTCAGAGAGATCGTATCCATCCGAGCAGGGCCGCGGGATTTTGGGCGCCGCGCGTAGTAACGTCGGTTCATGGAGATCGGATCGAACTGCACGGAGATCGGGTGAGAATCGGCGCCGACGGTACGCCATCACATGACCGCGACAGACCCGATCATCCGCCAACACTTGCCGATCGTGCATGAGGCGATGCATCACGTCACCCATATGACCGTGCGCAACCGCGGCACCTTCGGCGGCAGCGTCGCGCATGCGGATCCAGCGACCGAGATGCCGATGATGACACGGTTCCTCGGTGGGACGGTCATCGCCTCCTCTCAGCGCGGCAGACGCGAAATACCTGCAGCCGATTTTTTTGTCGGATCGCTGGTCAACTCGTTGGAACCGGACGAGTTTGTAATTCGCGTCGAGCTCGACGCGATGAGACCGGATGCCGGATGGGGATTTGAGGAGTTTGCAAAACGCCACGGGGACTTCGCACTCGCTTGCTTTGCGACGACGCTGCATTGTGTAGATGGCAGGGCGTCTGACGTTCGCGTTGGCATGATGGGCGTTGGTGAAACCCCGCTGCGGCTTGAAGAGATCATCGAGGACGGATGTTTCCGAGCCGGCTCTCGATACGGTGGCGGATCGCCTGGCTGGAATCCTCACGCCCAACACGGATATCCATGCCTCTGCAGATTACCGCAGGCATCTCTCAGGCGTCCTTGCCAAACGGGCCCTTCGCGCCGCCTGGAGCCGCGCGAACCACGAAAGGCTTCAAGCAAGATGAGTGAGAAGACGATCACCGTCAGCGTCAACGAAGCGTATATGACGCGCACGATCGAAGCACGAACGCTGCTGAGCCACTTCCTGCGCCAGGATCCTTTGCCTGACCGGAACCCATGTCGGGTGCGAACATGGCGTTTGCGGTGCCTGCACCGTCATTCTCGATGGAAGGAGCGCACGCTCCTGTCTGATGCTTGCAGTGCAGGCAGACGGGAGCGAAATCGAAACCATGGCCAGGGAAGCGTCGATACTCGGACGAATCCAAGAAGCGTTCCGCCAGCATCATGGCCTGCAATGCGAATTTGTAGGCCCAGTTTCATCGTTGGCGATCATCGACCTTCTTCGCCACCATCCGCTGGAAACCGATGATAAGATCAGGGAAGCGCTCTCAGGAAACATCTGTCGTTGTACGGGCTATGAAAACATCGTCAACGCCGTCCGCGAACTGGCTAGCAAGAGAGGACCTTAAGATGAAGATGCATTTTCTCGAGGCCGGCCGCCTTCGTATGCGCCGGTCCATCTACGTCCCTGGGGCGCTGAAGGAAGAAGCGATTGAATTGCCGGTTCACGCCACCCTGATGCGCCATCCCCAAGGCAACGCGCTGTTCGATAGCGGATGCAATCCAGAGGCCGCCATCGATCCAGGCGCGCGATGGGGTGGGTTAAGCAAGGTTATGACCCCGATCTTTTCGCCAGAGCGGACGGTCGTTCATCAGTTGAAGACTCTTGCTCTCGATCCCGAGGACATAGATGTTGTGATCTGTTCACATCTGCATCCCGATCATTGCGGCTGCAACGCGTACTTTCGGCGCGCAACGATCCTCTGCCACGAAGCGGAGGCGCAGGCCGCCACGGCAAGCGGTGCAGAAAATCAAGGCTATCTTCGAGGAGAATGGGACCAGCCCCAGGGTTTCCAGACCTTCAATGCCGAGCATGACGTCTTTGGCGACGGGCGCATCGTCTTGCTGCCCATGCCGGGTCATACCCCCGGAATGACCGTCGCCCGTGTCGAGCTGGAAAAAGATGGTTCATTTATACTCGCTTCAGATGCTGCCCCGCTCCAGGCGAGCGTCGACACCGGTATCGCTCCGAGAAATACTTGGAACATCGAACTCGCCGCAGAGGCACTCGCTCGCCTGAAAGCTCTTCGGGAGCGGGGAGCTTCTATCATTTTCGGCCACGACGACGCGCAATGGCAAGAGTTGCGAAAGGGTGTGGAGTTCTACGAATGAGCCAGCAGGACCATTCCGTCGAGCTGCGGCCCAAACTTGTCGGCAAGCGGGACAAGCGCACCGAAGATCCACGTCTGCTGACGGGTGTTGGTCAGTATGTCGATGACATGGCGCCGCGGTATGTTGCATATCGCATTGCGACGCTCCGACCAGCCACATGCCCGAATCCTGAACATCGATGTCGGCGATGCGTTCTCGGTGCCCGGCGTCGTCGCGATCTATAACGCGAGCGACCTGGAAGGAGAGATCAAACCTGCCATACCGACCTCGCGTATGCCTGGTTATTACGCCACCCCCATATGGCCACTTGCACGCGGGAAAAGGTGGCCGTTCTATCGGATCGTGTCCCAGTACGTGGCGTAGGTGACGGTAGGGAGTAAAGCCGAGCGCCCGCGCGCTTCTCGTTGCGCTGTAGCGGGTGACCGGCTTTGCGGGCGGCCATCAGTGTTTTTCCGCTAGGGTCGGGTTGTTCAAGACCAACCTGACGGAAAGATCACCGATGACCAATGACATGATGAACGTGCGCTCCCTTGTTGAGAAGAGTGCCGATGCAGATTTGTTGCGTGAGATGATCGGCCTTGCCGCCGATCGGCTGATGGAGCTGGAAGTAGGCTCGGCTACGGGTGCAGACTTCGGTGTGAAGAACTCGATGCGGCTCGCACAACGCAATGGCTACCGTGACATCGGGAGACGCGGGCTGGCACCGTCGAGCTTCGCATTCCGAAGCTGCGCAAAGGCAGCTACTTTCCGAGCTTCCTTGAACCGCGCCGCATGGCAGAGAAAGCTCTGACGGCCGTTATCCAGGAAGCGCATATCCAGGGAATCTCGACTCGTTCTGTCGACGACTTGGTCAAGGCCATGGGTATGAGCGGCATCTCCAAAAGCCAGGTGAGCAGCCTAACATCGGGACGAACGCAATCTGCGGGGCGAAGGTGGCTGCGACGGCCATCCTCATCAGCGGCTGGAGATAGATCAGATAACCGCCCACGGTGACAAGGATGCCGATCTGGAGTAGCGGCTCGGAGATGCTGGTCCCAACGAAACTGCCCACCGGTTCCGCTTCCGCAAAGACGATCGACAGCTCAACCCCCTCGAGCGTGGATTCCGATGGCGGCGTCTCGGCCCGATGCAGAACGCGCGCCCCGAGCCAAAGCGTGCTTTTTTCGCCCACCCAGCTTCTTTAGAGGTTGGAGGTGAATTTATCGCGCCCTTCAACACTGCGACCGCGAGATAGAGGGAGACGAGAAAGAGAAGAGACCGGTATGACGCTTGCTCGGTCGCCTCATTGACGATCCGGCGCTGGAGTTCGAGAGGCGCCGCGCCGATAACGAAAAGAGCCAGGGACAGCCCTGCGACCAACGCCTGATGACGCCTTCCCATCAGCCAGATGAAGCCGAATAGTTCGGAGAGCATCGAATCCGTCGCGCCATTTGCGGGACGCGGCCGGACAATTAAATCCTGGAGGGCCAGATGTTCATCGCGCACTCACGGGTCAGAGAGAGCGCTCGACGCGCCCGGTTCGGGAGTCGTCGGATGGCCTCACCAGTAGGACGCTCACGACCGTCCCCACCATGAGGATCAGGATGACGAGGAGAAGCCTCGACACGACGGCGTCTGCGATGACCCTGACAAACATGACGGAAACTCCAGGGACGATTTCATAGTTTGAGAGAGCTCACCATGCGGTATCCAGGGTGATGTTGTTTACCACGCCGCCGACGCCGCGGATGCTTTCCGCCGCCACCCTGGCCGCCGAGCATTCCAGCTCCGTCTCGACCTCTCCCCTCAGGGTCACTGCCCCGTCGGAGACGGTCGCATTGACGATGGGGAACCTTATTTCGAACTCGGTTTCCAGGCGGCCACGAACGGCCGTCCCTAGGGCCTCGTCGCCGGAAGCAGTACACTGCCGTCGAACATCGAGAAGCGCTCGCATCAAGTCGTGACGGCTGATTATGCCGGCGAGTCTGCCGTTCGGTGTTTGATGTCGTGGGCCTGCAGGAGTTCTGCGAGCTGGCTCGCGGTTGCGCTCGGGGCGGCGCTGACGACGGGCGTCGACATCACGTCCTTGACGCGCCAGCTTCGGGCCTTCACATAGTCCGCCAGTGCATCTTCGCGGTCGCGCGTATGCGGTACCGCCCGTCTCGCCCAGGATGACGCCACCCGGCGCAGCAGGTCTCCCCGGTGACGATGCCGGTGAGCCGCCCTTCGCCATCGATGACGGGCACCGCGCCGATCTTGCTGGCGTTGACGATCTCGACGGCTTCCCTGACGTTGTGTCCCTCGTCGAGCGTCGTCACGGGGTCGTCATGATGTCTCTAGCAAGCATCGCGCTGTCTCCTTTTCGATCGGACAATTACGGAGCCAACTTGTTGAGCGCATTGACGTGGATCAAGGCAGACACGAAGCCGCGGGAGGCATCCTTCACGCGTCGTCGTCTCTGAAGCCTTCCGACGAAGTGCGGCGTCAGGCTCGCCCGCATTGCAACTTATTGAGGATCGAGGCGTTACGGTTCGGTCTCGTCCTCGCGCGGCGTACCAAATTCTTCCCGCGCCGTCGCAAGGAGTCTTATGCAGCAACCCGTCAAGCTGGTATCCGTCGGCACCGCCGTTCCGCCACATGTCATCGACCAGCGTGACGCGGCGCGAGCCTCGCACACCGCGTTCTCATCGCGATTTGGCGATTTCGAAAAGCTGGCAAGGGTGTTCGAAACCTCGGGAATTCGGCGCCGCTATGCCGTCCGGCCGATCGAGTGGTATCTCGAGACGTCGGGATGGCCCGAACGAAACCTCGCTCATATCGAGGGCGCTGGTGCAATGTTCGTCGCCGCCGCCAGCAAGGCTCTCGTGTCGGCGGGCATTGCAGCAGGCGATGTCGACACGATCGTAACCGTCTCCTCGACTGGTATTGCGACACCTAGTCTGGAAGCGAGGGTAAGCCGAGAACTGGGCTTCCGGGACGATGTCGAACGGGTTCCCGTGTTTGGCCTCGGCTGTGCCGGCGGAGTCTCTGGGCTTTCAATCGGGTCACGGCTGGCGGCATCCCGGCCAGGCTCAGTCGTGCTGGTGGTCGCCGTCGAGACCTGCACGTTGGCATTTCGCATGGACAAGCTTACGAAGGCGAACATCGTGGCGACCGCCCTCTTCGGCGACGGGGCCGCCGCCTGCGTGGTGCGTGCTAGTGAGACCGGTCTGGCCGAGGTCGAACTTGCAGGCCAGCATACGTGGCCCGACACGCTAGACATCATGGGATGGAGCGTCGATCCGGAGGGTCTGGGCGTGATCTTCGATCGTGCGATACCACCGTTCGCCGAAACTCATGTGCTGAAGGGCGTAACGTCCATACTCGCCCGATCAGATCTTGCTCCTGCCGACGTTGACCGGTTTGCGTGCCACCCCGGTGGATCAAAGGTTATCACCGCCTTGGAATCGGCGCTTAAACTAAGCCAGGGAACCCTCGACCAGGAACGTGAGGTTCTCTCGGACTATGGGAACATGTCCTCGCCAACCGCGCTGTTCGTACTCGAGAAGCTTCTTGCGCAAGGACTACCCAGGAGAACTGTCCTGACGGCGATGGGACCGGGCTTCACCCTTAGCTGCCTCTCGTTGACGGCTGCAGCATGACCCGGCGATCATTCTCCAGGACGTTTTAAGATCGCATCGTTTGCAGAACGAACAGGACTCGAAACACGTAGCTGACGCTGCAAAGGCTGCGATTGCCGTGGGACACCCCAAGTCGAAGGCGAGGTTGCCACCTCGCACTCGAATCCTTTCTCTTGCGTGCCGGCGTAGCTGCGGCAGTATGGCTGGTGGTAGTCGCTACCCAATCCGGTCCTCTGTCGCACTAGGAGGAGCGTGCCCAGCGCCAATTCTGGATTTCCGGCAAGTCTTCTCCACGCTCCCGCACGAACGCCCGGTGCTCGTCGAGCTTTGCATGCAAGGCTGCCGTCACATCTGGCACCTTTTCGGCGAGGCCGGGCACGCGCGCGATCGGTCGCGATGTCTATCTGCGTGTATCTGAACCATGCGATCCAGCCATGGCACTGAATGTGCATCGGCAAACAAAAGCGGATTTACAACCAACGTTGTCAGATACGTCTCCCCCAAGCGGGATTGATGTCTCGGGGGCCAGTGTCTCTCGATTACGCCTGTCATCGATCGCCGACCTCGGCAGGCCACAAGGAGTGGGAAACTTTGATCTCCTACGCACTTTGCTCATCGCTTCCCATTCCTAGCTGCATTGAAGCGTATCTGGGGCAGAGTGACTTCAAATAGGCGCTTCAGCGGAGTCCACCGACCGAGGCACTGGATGTTCGCAACCAACTGCCGCTTTTCCGGAAGATGATGAGTTAAGGTGGCAGGAAACGGAATAAGACTGGTTGACGAGAAGCCCGGGAAAAACAACAGAAACTGGTTCGAAAGTTCTTGTTCGTTCATCAGCGCTTTTTGTTGGATTGTGAGAGCACGGATCCTGCCAACTGCTTGGTAGCAGTGCTGTATTTCGTGCTCGATAGAACCTGCGAAGCCTTGTCCTCCATCGCAGCTCCTGTCTGCTTTGAGGTGCCCGCCTGCAAGGGCTCTGTTGCAAGATCGACTCCGACTATGTCCTGATGTACCCGGCGATCCGCCCCGGCAGCTACGTCCTCATTTCCGTGACCGACACCGGCACCGGAATGACGTCCGATGTGATGGAGAGGGCTTTCGACCGTTCTTCACCGCGAAACCGACGGGCTCGGGAACGGGGCTTGGGCTGAGCATGGTCTACGGTTTCGCAAAGCAATCCGCAGGGCACCTGCAGCTCTACAGCGAACTTGGCGAAGGGACGACGGTGCGCCTCTTTCTTCCACGCGCCGACGCCGGAAAGGATTCTCATCCGAACGAGCAGCGGGCTGAGGAAGCCCCGCCTCGGGGCACGGAAACTATCCTGGTGGTCGAGGACGACGCGAGAGTTCGCCGAGTGACGGTCAGCCGCCTGCAGACGCTTGCCTACTTCGTGATCGAAGCTACGAACGGGATCGACGCGGTGAAGGAGCTGGAGGCGGGGCATGACGTAGCGCTCCTGTTCAGTGATGTGGCCATGCCGGGAATGAACGACGACGAACTGGCCCGGAATGTCCGGGAGCGCTGGCCGAGGGTGAAAATTCTCCTGACGTCGGGCTTTTCTGAACCCCATGCCGCGGACAAGGAGATCGAAGCGGGCGCCGGCTGGCTGAAGAAGCCGTACACTGCATCGGAGATGTCGACACGTCTCAGGCTGCTGCTCGCCACGAGGCCTAATAGCGATTCTGCTCGACAGCAGGATTTCAATTTAGAAAAATCAAACCCAAACCTCAATCGCGCTGCCGTTGCGGGGACTCATATCTTTCTTCGCGGAAGATCCCAGCCTACGTCGCCACCCAAGGTCGCTCTCCAAGAACATCAATGGTCGCCTTGTGCTCGCGACGGAGGCTCTGCAACGGGTGGTGCGGAATTTCGTTCCGAAGACGAGATCTGCGCGCAAGTCGATCAAGGAAATTGGGCTCTATGCGAAGGGCGCTCAGCGGCGCCCTTGCTGCTGAGTGTGGGCAGAGCAGTAATGTCTAGCCAATCCCGATATTCGATCACCCGACCGTCAGTCGGTCGTCGAGAGTGCTGATCCCTGGAGCGGACCATGCAGCGCGCTCCGCCGCCTGCCGTTCCGACCAGGTCTTCACCTTGCCGGAGAGGATTACCTTTCTGCCTTGGACGTCGATTCTGATTGCATCGGCCTCAAGAGCGGCGTCGCGCTGGAAAGCATCCTCGATGCGTTTCTTGACATCCACCGCCGTAATATGCGGCTTCAGCTCCACTAGGTTGGACACCCCTACTACGCCGGCGAGATCCCGCACGGCGTCGTAGGCCGCGTTCTTTTGATATTGCCACTCGACCTCTCCCCGCAAGGTGATCCACCCTTTGAGGACCCGCACCTGCACCGAATCCTTTGGCACGGAAACGTTCCAGTCGAGCATTTTGACAGCTCGCCGGGCGATGTCGTCGTCGTCTGTTTCCTTCGGCCCGAAAATCCGGACCTCGATATCGGCAGCTATTCCGCGCACGCCCTTGACGCGACTAACCACGCGCTCTGCGGCTTCTTTCTCCGCGTAGGTGCGCACGTGACCAGTCAGTGTGACGATCCCGCTATCGACCGCGACGCCGATATCAGCCGCGTCGATGCTGGGCTCGAATTCCATTTCGTCGAGAATGTTCTGTCTGAGTTGAATGTCGTTCATGACAACCTCCTTCAGGTTTGCGACGTGCCGATCGTGACAGCGCCGCAGATTTTCGTCGTTGATCTTCATCAAGCACGAGAGCGACCTTGGAATTTCAGCGGACAGAACACGGTCTGCGGGCTGCTACTGGGTCTGCACGTCAGCGGCCACGAAGAGGCGGTGGCCGTTCCTCACGACGGTGATGAGAGCACGGGCATGCTCCTTCACGAGTATTGAGAGGAGTTGCCCGACGTCCGTCACCGGCTGCTGGTCGAGAGCGACGATAACGTCGTCCGGCTGCAGGCCGGCCTGTGCCGCGACCGAACCCTCGGCGACGACGACGACGCGGGCGCCGGGACCATCGGGAGAGTTCGCCATCTCGGCGTCGGCGAGAGGGCCGCGGGCGATATGAATGGTACGCGAAGCAGCCGGTTCGGCAACCGGTGCGTCGGACACCACGGGAAATGCTTCTATCCTTCGGCTCGCGCGGTCGATCTGGAAGGACGGCTTGGACTGCAACGGTAGCGATCCCACAAGCCTTCGAACGTCGGACGCGCCGCGCACCGTCCTTCCGTCGACCATCCGAATGACGTCGCCCGGCTGAATTCCTGCATTTGCCGCCGGTGAACCCGGAAGGACTTCGCTGACCAGCGCGCCCGCCCCTTCATCGACGCCGAACGCCTTTGCGAGACCGGGCGTCAGGTCCTGCGTTAAAATTCCCACCTCGCCGCGTACCAACTTGCCGGTCAGGATGAGCTGCCGCATCACGATGCCGACAGTCTCGGCTGGGACCGCAAAACCGATGCCGATGCTTCCTCCGGCGGGGCCGATGATCGCGCTATTGATCCCGACCACGACGCCGTCCTCGCTTACAAGCGCGCCGCCCGAATTGCCGGGATTGGTCGACGCGTCCGTCTGAATGAATCCTTCGTACCCCTCCGATCCCACGGCACGGCGCCCAAGCGCGCTTACGATGCCCATCGTCGCGGTCTGGCCCAGGCCGAAGGGATTCCCGATCGCCACGACGACGTCGCCGACGTGAAGCGAGGACGCGCTTCCAAACTCGGCTTGAACAAGATGATCAGGTGGAATTTGAACGACAGCGACATCCGTCTCGGGATCGGCGCCGACAAGTTTCGCTTGGAAGCGTCGGCCGTCGGAGAGCGCCACCTCGATTTTTGAGGCGCTTGCTATGACATGCTGGTTGGTGACGATGTAGCCGTGGACCTCGTCGATGACGACACCCGATCCGGCCGATTGGAAGCTGTGCTCTGCCGGCGCAGCGTCGTCAGGTAGTCCGAAGAACTTTCTGTAGAAGGGATCAGCAAGCGTTGCATCCGCGTCGTCGAGTTCCCTGCCCTGCACCGAGATGCTGACGACGCTCGGCACGACACGCTGGAGCATCGGCGCGAGCGACAGGCTGTCTGCAACGGCTGGAGCCGACAATAGGCTCTCACCTGCGATGAAGAGCGCCGCCAAGGCGAGCAACGAACGCGACATCTCTGATCTCCTTGCGGAAGCGCCGCCGGTTGTCGGCGGACGTCTTGACGAAGAAGCTTTTGTGTAGCGCAAGCAAAGCGCATTGATCCTTGTCAAGGGGAACATCGGCTACGGAACGATCACGGCGGCTCCAGAGACACGGCCTGCGCGCAGATCGTCGAGAGCCTCGTTCGCATGCTCGAGGGGGTAGACGCTGGTGAAGCATCTGACCCCTGCCGCCTTCCCGATCGAGAAGAATTCCGCCCCGTCGCTCCGCGTCAGGTTCGCCACCGAGACGACCCGCCGCTCGCCCCAGAGCAGACGATAGGGCATGCTCGGAATGTCTGACATGTCGATGCCGCCGCAGACCAACGAGGCCGGACGGAAGTTCACGCTTGATCTTGGCGCCGTCTGGACCGGGTTTTCCGGTGAAAGGCCGCCGGTGCCGCTCGACGCCGCCATCATCTTCGCGCCGGCCGGCGAGCTCGTGCCAATGGCGCTCGACGTGGTGCGGAAGGGCGGAACGGTTGCCGACCGGCAAAGATCTCGTCTTGAATCAGAGCGCCCGCGCGAAACGCGGGTGCGAGGTGAAATTAGATGTGGCGCTTGGATATAGGCCGCGTAGATATGGCATGTGGTGCTCCGATTGTGGGATGCGGGTTCGGCTCGAGCATCGACGGTCATTCCGTTCTGACTGCACTGCGTCCCGACACGGCCGTGACGGCAATGCCGTAGAAGACATGAGGAGAGCCATCGGGCATGGGGAACTCCTGGGGCTTTATAGAGCCGATTTCCCACCAGTCCGAATACTTTTGGAGAAGACCACGCGTGGAGCCGTTCGCTTTGTCGCGCCTCGCTGTCAGGAAATTCCTCGAACCTGCCTTCGACGACGATGCTCGTCCACCCGCCGGCGCTCGAACGCTGCTCGATGTGTAGGCAGACCTTGTCGTTCCCCGCATCCAGTCGAGCTTCTTGCCGGGCATGGTGAAGCTATAGGCGACGCCGTTGGAAAAGGCGAAATAGATCGCCGCCACGTAGAGCTGCCCATCCTTGCAGCATGCCAGATGACCGAAACGCTCGTTCTCCAGGATGCGGTAGCACTCACCGGGGTTGATCTCCGTCAGATTGATCGTCATGGCCGTGTCCTCCAGCTTCGATGAAGGCGCGATTATAGGAGCTTCATTGCGCCGCGGCCTTGACCAAGCGCAATGCGAACTCTCTCAGCGGCATGCATCATGACGGAAGTTAAACCTCAGGAGGCAAGCATGAAGCCGCAGTTCCATCTCCCGTTGTCGACCTATCCCGACGCGAGTTCCTTCGCCATAATCGACAATGCTATCGGCCTCGCTAGGCAGAATGACGCCCATCTCGTCGCCAGTATCCCACAAGTCCGGATCCCCCAGGTCCATCCGCCCTTTCCCACCGTTATCGATGTCGAGACATGGCGGGGACAAGCAGAACGGTATAGCCGGGACAGCGGGACTTCGCTGCGGGGACACATCGCCGACGCTATTTCGGAAACTGGCTTCGAGGTGCGAATCCACGGATTCGAGGTCAGGGAACCGTTCGTCTATGAACGCTTTTCTGAAATTGCCAAGTGCTACGACCTTTCCATCGTCGAAGCCTCGGAGCTCTCCCGGCAACTCTCCGAAACGCTGCTATTCGGAAGCGGCCGTCCGCTCGTGCTATTTCCAGCCACCAGCGTCTACTCTCGTGTGGACACGATCGCCGTCGCCTGGGACGGCAGCGCCACCGCAGCGCGCGCCCTTTCCAGCGCACGGGTCTTCATCGAACGCGCGATCAAGGTGCAGGTCATCTCGATCACCGACGACAAGGAGATCGACGAGGCGAACCGCGCCCTCCTGATCTCTTCGTTGAAGCATTCGGGACTCGACGTGGATGACGTATCGATCCAGGCAGGCGGCGAGACCGCGACAGGCGCCATCCAATCGGCCGCGCTGGAACGAAAGGCGGACCTTCTGGTCGCGGGCGGATTTGGCCATTCGCGGCTTCGTGAGTTCATCCTCGGCGGCGTCACTCGAGAACTTCTCGTCAAGGCCGAGCTACTAGTGCTTCTCGCCCATTAGAGGGCGCGAAGGGCGTTTAGAATGACCGCGACGTCGATGGCCTCCTAAAGCAATGCCCCGCCGACTGGCGGAAGGTATTGAAGCCGGTCTTCGAGCGTGATCGTGCCAGCCGGCGTGCCGTCAAACACTACCTTGACACGCATTGCGCTGCCTGACCCGTTAGGCGTCTCCTCCGACGCCGACGCGCACGCCATCGACGATTCCGGATCCCGCGGTCTCGGTCACCTCCGATGGGCGGCTCACTCCCAACCCACGTCTATGCGCCTCGTCCACCAGCGCGCGTCCGACCACATGGCCCGACGCCTGGTCCAGCGAGGCGGCCAGCCGCAGGATCCTGTTAGGATGCTCCGATCCCTCGATGTGGCCGACTTCGGGCTGTCCCGCGGTGAGCGTCCCCGTCTTGTCGAACACCGCCACGGTGGCCTGGACGAGTGCCTCGAGAGGTCCCGCACCCTTCACCAGAACGCCCTCCTTCGCAAGTGCGACGGGTACGGCCAGGATCAACGGACAGGGCGTGGCGACGACCAGCACGGCCACGATCCTTGACAGGTCTCCGGACATGAACGCCGAGACGCCTGCAATCGCTACCGTGGCGAACAAGAACCACACCGAGAACCGGTCGGCCAGTCGCATCAGCTTCGCCTTGGAGCGCCTCGATGCTTCCACGAGCCTCACTATTCCGGTATTCCGGCATAGGTGCTGTCTCGGCGCGACTTAGAACGCGGATTTCGATCACGTCCCCCTCGTTCGTAGCGCCACTTGAAATGTTGCCATCCCTCGCGATGCGCACCCTTAAAGGCTCTCCGGTCAGGACCGCCTGGTCGATCGTCGCGACTTCGCTGACGAGAGCCCCGTCGGCCGGTACGACGTCGCCCTTGCGTATCAGGAGCACGTCGCCGACCGCGATCTTCTCGATTGACCCCCTTGCTATGTAGATCAGCGCTTCGCCTGCCCGGCGCTGGCCGGGGCCAGATCTGAGACCGTGCGATGCAGATATTCGGCACAGGACCCCGCAGGACCATATTCATCTTCATTGTCTTCACGACTTCGAATCAAATCAACTGCTTAGCCTTGAAAGACGGCCTATTCTCCAAACGGAAGTTCAATTTCTTCGCCGTTTCTTTTTCCGCCCTCGGTCAGGACCGTGTTGAGCCGCTCGGCATCTTGTGCTGGCAGCATTCCCGCCCCGGTTCGAATACCTTCTCGCCATGTAGGCCCGCGCCTCCATGCTTCGTTGTAGACGAGCGCCAAGTCGGTAGATCGCCTTGTCTGCTGCAGCGCTTCGAAGAGCAGCGCAGCTTGTCGGATGTCCTTCTCACGCTTCGCCGGCCCCTGCCCGTCCGTGTTTCGGCGGCTGGCGACTATTAGCTTGTGGACGGCATACCGGGACGGATCAGGGACGACGACCGGAACACCGCTTCGGTGGAGCAGCATTGTCCTGACGGGTTCCCTTATGAGGAAGTCGAGAAAGCGCAGTGGATCCGCGCTGGCGCCACCAAGAGCGGGCATCTTCGCCGGCTGATCGATGTAGTCATCCGAACCACGGTTCGACGTCAGGAACTCAACCCTGTAGCCGTCGGCATTCTGAAACGCTGACGATACCGCGGCTCCCGATCGATGTGGAACTGGACGAAAGCTGGCGTCGACGCCCTGCAGCAACTCAAGGATCGGAGGCAGACTATCTTCGACCTCCCGACTGATGGCATAGTCCTGGGCGATGTCAGCATCGCCGGTCAGGATCGCAGCCATGGGAAGACGGACACCGAGCAGTCCTGAATAGCACTGAAAGGCCACCGTGCCTATGAGAATACCCCGGAGCCGAAAGAGACCGCCATCGGCAAGAGCCTCGACGATATCGCCCGACATGGCGTCAGGGGCGATCATCCCGCCTTCGCGGGTCAGGGTATTTACCAAGCGCCTGCGAGCGCGTAGATCGTCCTTGTCCCGCTTATGATCAGCTACGCGCTGTGCGATAACCGGATCATCAGCGGAACCGACGTAACGACGTTTCGTACCACCATGTCCATCCGGGATGTCGAAATACCAGTACTTGCGCCCCTTGATGTTTGCCGGGGTGAACCGACCCTCCGGAGGGAAATCGGCCGTCCAAGCGGCGTCGAGCGAGCGCTGACCGAGCTCAGCGAGCATCGTCTGATACATGAGGTCGATGGACTTCATAGCTCGACTCCAGGGTTATACTGTTTTTCAAAAACAGTATAACGGTCGTGAGGATAGGTCGCAAGATAGGATGCCGCCTCTATCGCCTTGAAAGGACACCTGCAACAAGCTTAAAAGGCAGGCAGCGCGTCACGCTCATCGTTCAAACCGCTCCAGCATTTTTCTCAACTGCGCGTTTTGCAACGTTAGCTTTCTGGCCAGCTGATCCCTGAGCATCCTGATCTCGTCATCGAGGCTCATCCCGTTTGCAGTTTGGATAAATTGGGGATCGTCTGCAATCGCCACCGCTTCCTTGCTGCGGCTCCTTTGCTCGCGCGGTGCGACTCGGCAATTCGCTTGAGCCTAGCGGCATCATTCGCAGCGGTGACGTCGAAACCAGTACCACCTGATATAGCGGGATCAGCGACCTCCACGATTTCGGCAACTTCGCCGTCGACCTTGTCGTGGACATCGCTTTCGGCTTCTTCGGAATGCACAGGCTTGAGGGAAATTGCACCGGGTTGACCGTGACGAGGTAGCTCCGCGCCTGCCGGCCGACCATCGCTATTCAGGCTGTCCTCGGCAGGCGTTTCAGTCGGACCAGAACTAGGCAACGCCTCCGGCGAAACCTTCTCGGTCGAGCCGCTTTCTCGCTTTTGTTCGCGTCCCGGTGAGACCAGTCGGGCAAGAAATTTCCAGGGAGACGCCATCTATCCGACCTCGCGTTTTATCCCGCAAGCAGGCAGTAAGTCTTCATTCCGGCAACAGCTCACCGTCGCCAAATTTTATCTCTTGATAAGCATGGAAATGCGGCCGGCGATTGACCAGCTGCTTTTATCAATCGAGCTTGAGCCGTTTGCGCAGATCGGCATTTTCAGCGCGAAGTTTTTCAGCCAGAAGCTTGCGCAGCCGCTGATTTTCCTCTTCTAACTGCAGGAGGTCCGCCATTTCATCGATCGCTGTCATCGGCGCGGCAGGCGCCGGCTGCACAGCCTTTGGAGCGCGGCGCACCGGTGCGCGTTTGGCACTCGCCGCAGCTTCGACCACCTTTGTCTTGCGCCCTCTCCTCTTCACACCACCGGCGCCGGCCAGAGCAGCTGCTGGCTCTGCCGTAGTGTCAGCTGACGCGGTTTCGAGTGCCGCGGCTTTCTTGGCCCTGGGTTTGCGCTGTTTCTTCGGCGTAATTGGCGTTTCGACAACGGCCGGCACATCGGCACTGGTTGCAGTATCAGTCTCGTCGGCCATGCTCGTCTCCTGTGTATCTGATGCAGTTGTCGACGGCTCAAGAGGCGGTGTCAACAACGACTCAGCCTGATCTGGTTTTGGTAGAGAAATTTCGCTGTTGGATTTGCCACTCTGAGAGCTATCCGACAGAAACGGCATTGCCTCTTTGTCTAGGTCGCGAGCGACGGATTTTAGGTCCACGTTGCCCCAGATCGAGTTCGACCTAGTATCGAGTTTTCGTCTGCCGCTTTTGTACTCGACGGCAAAACTGCGTTGCACTTTTTTCAATATAAAAGCCCTTGAAAAATTCACGGGATGATTTGGTGATAGGGTGGTGTATCCGAAATAACGATTACCGGACTGCCCGTCTATAGCCACGCTCGAATGTCCACCTCACCTTTCCAGGAGCAGAATTCGTGGCCAGTCGAATGGGGGATGAGACGGGTGAGGCTACATTGGCCCTGAACGAAGTCAAACCGTACTGATTCAAAAGTTGCACGTGGGCAACTTATCGGCGAGCTTCCTTGTTGTGCATCGCCGGAGTCTTAAAAGATTTTAACTGCCGAACCCTCAATCGAAGAAGCAATGCGCCTGTCAACCTTGTCTTTCTTTGCTCGCCTGCCGGGCCAGTTCCCTTCGATCCATTATGCGATCTTCCTGGCCCAAAACGTGAACTCCATAGCAACAAGCCGGCCGCTGGCCTCGAAAGCTCTCCCAGTACCAGCGACGTAGGAATGTCCTGGGCCGAGCGGATTGCGACTGACCGCTAGAGCCAATATCGGTGCGCCGGCGGAAGCTTCATGCGTGCGAGCCCTCATTCTTTTGGATGACTTTCCGCGCATCGTAAAAGCGTCATACTATCTTGGCGGGAAATTCGGAGAGGGGCATGCATTATCGCCAAAGGTCGGTGCTGTCTGCGGCACCTTGGCTGATCATCGGAGCTGCCGTAGTAGGCGCTTCGAGCGGTGTAACTGTTGCAGACTTCGAAAAGCCGGAACTGCTAATCGCCGCCCTGCTTGTCGGCCTTATCATCGGCATGTCCGTTGAGCAGTTCCTAACCAGGACGAGCAGACAGGCGTGGCGCGAGAGAAACAGGTCACGATCGGAGGAAAGGCGCTGGAACGAGCGCATCATACAGGAACCCAGGCTTCAGACGCCAGCTGCTGAGCCATTGCGTCCAGTCGACGCCACGGATCAACTGCGTATTGTGATGCGCTCCAATTTCACCATTCAGCCATTGTTGAACAAGAGCGAAGCCCGGGTGTTTCGGGAACTCGACAGCGTCGTGATCGGCTGCAATTCCACCTGGCAGGTGATGGCTCAGGTTTCGTTGGGCGAGATCCTTCGAAGTGCCGACCCAGACGCCTACAGTTGCATCAACTCCAAACGTGTCGACTTGCTCCTCGTCGACGGCAATTGCCAACCGAGGCACGTCATCGAATACCAGGGCGGAGCACACCACCAAGGCACCGCGGCCGCGCGTGATGCGGTAAAGAAGGAGGCGCTGCGACGCGCCGGGATCGGCTATTATGAGGTGGTGGCTGGCCAAACGACGCCGTCGGAACTCAGGCGATTGGTCGAGAAGCTGGTGGACAACCCGCGTGTCACTTAAAGCGATATCATCACAAACCTATGCACGGCCGAGCCTCTTCGACAGGAAGAAACGATTGTCTTGCCGCGATGTAATTGAGGCACACCCGGAATGATCTCCGATCTCCAGGCGGTTCGCGAAAATCTGTTTCCGGCCAGTCGCGCAGCGATCGAGGACTTGCAGGCGTTCCCTTGGCATCGTGATCGAACCAATCGAATCCAAGCCTACAAGGCGCATTCGTCGCAAGCCATCGTAATCGATGTACTGCCAGAACTTTGTCGCCATCCCGCAACGTTCCGGGCGATGAGCCTGATGGCCCTTGAAGGCACCCGGAATTGCCAGCGAGGCGCACAGGCCGGCTCCAGTCGCTCCGCCCAGATGTAGACGGCGACAATTGCCATGAGTGGCAGATGATGCGACGGCGCAAGCAAGGGCAACAGCATCAAGCCCCAACAGCTTGCAATGCACCAGAGACCGTGTGTCATCCCCCATGCCAGCACATTTTCATAGGCCGCCGGCGGAAAGGCGGCCAGGCTGGGGCGGCGATGACACCGGTTCAGGGCGACCTGCTTCCAGGGTGAAATCTGCCAGATAAACGCGATGATCAGGCACGCGACCAGAGGCAGGGCGGAACTGGTTGAAGCTAGGCGCAGCGTGATCGCGACGCCGAGGAGAGCAATACCCGCCACCATCCATGTACCGAGATAACTGACGACAAACAACAGCTCGGCCCACGGCCGCACGCGCCAGAAGCTGCGCTCGCGCACATGCCTCAGTGGAACAGAGAGCGTCGGCAGCATCATTGCCATCACCATCATCGCCCAGCTGACGATCAGCTGCAAAGGTGAGACGTAACTGAAGAAAAAGGCATAAGTCTTCGGTGAGGGAGTGGACCAGACGAAAGCAGCGGAACAGATCGTCGGCATGGAGGTGCTGTCGCCGCCGACAGCCAGGGGAATCCATGCCGAGCCGGCAGCCAGTGCGAGTGGCGCAAAACCGCGGCGCCACTCGCGCACCGCAGGAGAGGTGCTGCGCAAGACGCTCACTCGAATTGCCGATAGATGCTGATCCGGCCGATTTTGATATTCGCCGCATCCGGGATGTTTTCGAGCGGGACGAAACTTACCGGCAGGCGGGCGACATCAAATTCGCCGTCGAGGTGCATTTTATCGACAATGTCTGTGATTTCCAGCTTGTATGTGATGCCGTTTCCGGAATGTTTGCCTGCCGGATCGCTCGCCTGCGTCACGCCAAAGAGCGCGACACTGCCCGCCAGATATTTCTTGTTCCCGGCGGGATCGGCCCCCTCGGGCAGCCCGACATAGACCTGGAATATCACGGCGTCATGCACGCCGGTGACATTCTCGAGATTGAGAAACACGCGGTCGGGCGCCGTCGGGGCGATCCTGTTGGCGCTCAGGCTTTGGCTCACCCTGGCCCTCGCATCCGGCTCGACCTTGACAGAGCTGCGCATAGTGCCGCTGCCGGCGAGCGACATGCCGCTGTCGCTGGCCGCGACCAGTTCCACCTTGTTCTGTGTCGGCATGTCTAAACCTCTTGTGGCAGCAACGGAACTCCGCGCAATGCCCAGTCTCTCCATGCGTGCGGCGACGGTGACGATCGGTCCGGCCTCCGCGCCGGGTGTCAGGTCGTCGTATTCATAGCCCAGACTGGCCAAGTCCTGCATTTTCGTCGGAGTATAAACCCATTTGGTCTTATCTGGGTTCGGCATTGTAAATTCGCGCTCACCGATGCTCGCCGGCCCATCCAACCATTTGGAGTCTGTCGGATTTTGCCAATCCGTCGGCGAAGTAAAGGGTTTGCCTGTGGGAAATTTGTTCCAGCTCTCCCACAACCGATCGATATTGCAGTGATGTAGGTAAAAGATAGGGTCGAGCGCTGCCGCGGTCGGAGTCGACATCAGGCCCGGCAATGGGCGCCCGGCCTGAGGCGAACCTGGCGGAAACACCAGGGTTGGGTGACCACCACCAACCAGCACATGGATGATGTTGTGCGGATCCGATTCGATTCCGCCGCTTTCTTCGCCGCTCCAGCTGAAGCCCGTTTCAACGCCACCGAATCCGGCACTGCCCCCGCCGCCGGGTCCGGCAAATTCTGGATCCTGCATCGCATTCAGGTTGGTTTGCGAGCTGACGTCGAATGGTGTGCTGCTGCTGAGCACCCCCCACCGCTGTTCGACAAACAGCGGATTGTCTCCGGTGCCATCCGGCCAATTGGCCGTGCGGAATGCCGGCGGCAGGACGTCCTGATCGGTTCCGAAATAGTTCCAATAGGGCAAGGCCCAGCTGGCGCTTGGTCCGTTGAGCAGTTCGATCTCGTGCCGGAGCATATTTTCCAGAGCCAGGAGATACCCGCGATGCCAGGGCAGGAAATACCAGCTCTGGTGCTGACATTGGTCGAGATAGGTCGACGTGTCGGATGCATTGGGGTCCGCATCGGCACTGTCGGTGATCTGATAGAAATCCCAGAGCCCGCGCCACATCCCATGAATCGCCGCATAGAAGTTCCAGCTTGTCGGATCTTCCAGCTTGCGGGCCTTCATCGCCTTGACGCCCCTTGCATACCAGAGGATCGGGTCGGCCCAGTCACTTCCCAACTCAAAGATATTCTCCCGTTTGCGCATCGCACTGTCCTCTCAGGAAACGATCGAGAATTGCTGGCCGCAGACTGCACGCGACCACTCAGGCCGGCCGCATCAAACGCGCACCGCATAGAACGTGGCCGTATAACCCGCGGGTGACTGACCATTGGAGTGGGTCACTGTCCGAATAACCGTACCGACGATGGTGTCGATCTGGTCCACGCCGTTCGGCCAGCGGGGAACGGGATAGCCGAGATAGTCGTAGACCCATTCCTCGTTGTCGATCATGCCGCGCCCCTGCCATTTCAGCGTCGCCGGCGCGCCGTCCGTGGCAGCCCCGTCGAGGGAAAGAGACCAGCCGGTTCCGCCAAGAGAACCGCCGATCTTGCCGGGCGCAGGCTCGGACAAAATCAGCGTTCCCGCGCCAAAGCGCAAACTGTCGAAAGATGCGGAAAGGTCGGGGTTGTTCACCAGGCTTCGATAACTCCAGATGCCGGAAAAGCTTATCGCCATGATAGTCCTCCTTCGGTGAAGCATGCTCAAATCATGTGGCGAGCGGCAGAGGGTCCCCCCGCGTCAGGCGATGCCGACACCGTCGAATGACGCGTCGATCGCCGAAATCCGTCGCGCAAGCTGAGCGGATGGAGCGGTCCTGAACAAGGTGCGTGCCGCACTGACGACAGCCCGACGACTGTCACGGAATTGCGAGGTGCGCGAGAGCAGCTGCGTCACCGCGACATAGAAGACCGCGGCGACTTCGTCTGGCGTGAAGACCAGACTGCCGCCTTCCTCCGCCACCAGCATGAGATAAGCCGCCTTGTTATGGATACCGCTGTTGACATGCACCCCTCCCCAGTCGCCATTCTGAGTGACCGGCATGATCCGATACTGGTTCATATGTGCAGGCTGGCCCCGCGACGCGGGATCGGACATGTCGCGGATGGGACCGCCGCCTCGCGCGAACCCCTGCCCGAGCCTCCAGTCCCATTGGCGGGGATCGGGATTGCCTCTATTGGCGATCAGCATGCCGAAAATATCGGAATAGGATTCGTTGAGCGCTCCGGATTGCGCTGCATATTCGAGGCGTGAGGTATTGTCGGTCACGCCATGGAACATCTCGTGCCCGACGATATCGAGCGCGGCGGCCAGGGTGAGAAGCTGGTTGCCGTTGAGCACCTGGCCATAGACCATTTGGACGCCATTCCAATAGGCGTTGAACCACTGGTTTCCACCGGGGCTTTCGCGCATGACGACGCAATTGATGCTGGCGTTCATCGGGCCGCCGCGATTGTCGATATTATTCCTCAACACGACTTCACGGAGGAAATGCGCGACGGCCGCCGCATTTGCATGCGCGCTGACTGCGGCAGGCGGCCAGGCAGGTCCTATTTCGTCCCCCGGCAGCAGGGCATCGTTGACGTTCGGATCCCGAAAACGAAAGTCGAAGGTCTGGATATTGTTCACCGTGTCCTTCAGAACGGCGCGGGCACCAATTTTTTCGACATTTATGGTCCGTTGAACATTGCGGGCGTCGAAGGCGAGCTGCTCCTCGGCGGCCATTGTCGGGGTACGCGGTAATTCCGCAATCACCCTCCCGGTATTCGCATCCACCACGTAGTCGAAATAACGCGGCCTCAACGGACCGGATCCGGCACTCTCCGGCATCGTCACCTCGACGTCCTCGAAAATATATGCCAGATGCCATTTGTCCTTCTTGGCCTCGTAATAGAAACTGAGACGGGGCGCGACACCGGCGATCTTCTTCTTGAACTGGCCTTTCTTGTCGACCGCCGACGCCGCTCTGGTGGCCGAAATCTTCGCCACAGGCGGAACATTGGTCGGCTCCCCCAGCGCCGAATTCAGGCTCACGAGTTTGTTGTCGTCGTCCAGCTCCACGGTCACCAGCGACCCGTAGACAGGGATGTCGTGGAACGCCTGGCGAAATTTGACGGTACGGGTATGGGTCAGTGGAACCGTTTCTGTGCCGATAACCTTGAATTGAGAGTCAGCGTTTTCTGCAGACGGCGCAGTAAAGTCGGGGACGCTATTGCTTGTGAGCGCATGGCCGAGATATCGACGGGCCGCAGTCTCAGGGTCCACCACCTGTGTGGCAGCAGGCTCAAACGCGAAGGTCGGGAGGTCAGACTGTTCTTTAGCGAGAGCGGCGAACATAGGAGCCGATCCGGCGTCCGATACGTGCATCGAAAAAGATTTCATCCCGTTTCCGGGCCTGTGTGACTCTGCCATGGCAAATCCCCATCCCCATAGAGGCAGCCGCGTCGCAGGCGGCACGCCGGCTATGCAGTGTTGCTTCGGTCAAATCCGATATCGCTCACACCCTTCTAAATCGTTCGCGGAGGTATCCATGCTCGTCGGCTCGCCATCTGTAGCGCACGTCCTGTTCGTTCTGCCCGCGTCTACGGTTCAACGCCAAAGTCACAAAAGCACAGCATGCTCCGCGAGTAGGGTCACGACATAGTCGCGTCCCCCTCCGAGAGAGGATCCGGAAGAACTGAAATGGTGTGGATGCCCTTATAACGATAGGTTTTATTAAAACACGAACGCAAGCAACCATCAAGAGCTTTATCGTTCATAGTACAATTATTTCATGCACTCATTATTACTTGTAGGGACGATGGATCCATAGGTGTGCAGGTGGCCGCATTAGGCCTTGCAGGGAGAAAACGCGCACCAGCCGCCTGGATGAGAATCTGCATTGGTCGGCAAGGCGGATTTAGGCTCAGAGGCGGGTCTGGGAGAGCAGGCAACTTGCGAGCACGAGCAGCTTGAGCATGATGGCGACGAGGAGATCTTGGCTATTTTTCCTGCGGCTTTGAATGTGTTTGCTAAGCGAGCAAGAGCGGGGGGACTGAACCGCGCCGGGTTTGCCGGAGACCGTTTGGTTTAAGTTATGCGGCCATAGCTGGTGCGTCCAGCATGGCGTAGTATCGTTCTTCTGCCTCTGCTGGCGGAATATTCCCAATGGGTTCCAGAAGACGGCGGTGGTTGAACCAGTCGATCCATTCGAGCGTGGCGAACTCCACGGCTTCGAAGTTGCGCCATGGGTCCTCGCCGATGGATGACCTCGGCCTTGTAAAGACCGTTGATCGTTTCGGCGAGAGCATTGTCGTAACTGTCGCCAACGCTTCCGACAGACGGCTCGTGCCCGCCTCCGCCAGCCGTTCGGAATAGCGAATGGACACATATTGCGAGCCGCGGTCGGAATGATGAACCAGCGCGCCACGTTTAACGGGCCGCCGATCATGAAGCGCCTGGTCGAGGGCATCGAGCACAAAGCCCGCATGGGCCGTTCGGCTTGCCCGCCAACCGACGATACGGCGGGCGAAGGCATCAATGACGAAGGCCACGTAAACGAAGCCCTGCCAGGTCGCGACATAGGTGAAATCGGATAACCACAGCATGTTCGGCGCTGGAGCGAAGAACTGTCGGTTCACCCGGTCGAGCGGACATGGAGCGGACTTGTCCGACACGGTGGTTTTGACTGGCTTGCCGCGAATGACGCCTTGAAGCCCCATCATTCTCATAAGCCGAGCGACGGTGCAGCGGGCGATGTCGTAACCTTCTCGCTGCAACTGCCGCCAGACTTTGCGCACGCCATAGACCTGGAAGTTCTCGTTGAACACCCGACGTATCTCGACTTTCATGGCAATATCATTCCGTTCGCGGGCCGATAGGCGGTCCACGTCCATGCGCTTGGCGATAACCTCATAATAGGTGGACGGGGCAATCGGCAGCAGTCTGCAGATCGGCTCGACCCCGAGCACCGAGCGGTGTTCGTCGATGAAGGAGATCATCGCTTCAGTGGGCGGTCGAGCTCCGCCTGGGCAAAATACGCCGAGGCTTTGCGTAGAATCTCATTCGCCTGACGAAGCTCGCGTTTCTCTCGCTCCAGAGCCTTCATCTTCTCCGCCACGTCACTCGGCAAACCTGCACGCTTGCCGCTGTCGACCTCGGCCTTCTTCACCCATTCATGGAGGGTATGCGCCGAGCAACCGATCTTGGCCGCTATCGATGATACCGCCGCCCAGCGGGGGGGGATGTTCGGCTTCATGCTCCGTCACCATCCGAACGGCGCGGGCACGAACTTCAGGAGAGAATTTGTTCGTCGTCTTGCTTGTCATAGACCCTACTTCTCACGAGTTGGGGGCTCCGGCAAACTCGGCGCGGTTCATTCTGACAAGACCTCCATACCTACGACCCGGCCCGTGAAGGGCTTGAGCCGCTAATCGAAAAGGTGTGGAGTTATTGCGAGGCCAACGGGATCGCCGCGAAGACTGTGACGCTCAAGTTGAAATATTCTGATTTCGCCCAGATCACCCGCAGCAAAACGGTTCCCACACCGCTGCCGGTAATCGCCGACCTGAAGGAGATCGTCAACCTTCTGCTGGTGCCGATCTTTCCGCCCCGAAAGGGCATTCGCTGTGTTCCGGCGTGCAAATTTGGCCTAAAGCTCGTCAATGCCAATGATTGTCGTGGTCGTGGTGCGCGCCGGTCAATGCGTTTTTGAAATAACGGTTATAGTATTCGAGGTCGACGTGATGCACCTGTATCCACACGCCGGGAACATGAATTGCATCGACATGCGCGGGGAAGCGACCATGGGTATCATATATGTACTCGCAAATGTCCGTCACGCACTCAATCACGTCGCTACTGTACTCGGCGGCCTCGGTTAGGTAACGATCGCCAAAGTCATCCTTGTAAATTCCCTTGAAAAGGGCCGCATCCTTGTAAATCCCCTGTGAACCAAACTTGGCCGAAACCACTTCGTCCACGGCTTCTCTCATGTTTTGATAGTTCGGGGGGGACTTCGCCTTGATAAGGTCGCGGTCTCCCAGTCGCAGACCAACCGGATGTGCCCTGAGGCTGCTGTATTTCGGCAGCGGCACCTGCCAGCGTAAAATGTCGAGCAGTCGCCATTTCGGCACAGCGAAATCGAAACCTAGCATCGGACCGTAGCTGTCCCGGAATTTTGGATCGCCGAGCAGTACCGGCGGGCTGATGGAGGCGTGAATATAGGCTCCTAGGCCCATGGCATCAGCGACCAACATGAGATTCTGGAGCAATAAATCTGCTTCGATCTGGGTCCGTAGGCTACCGATGACGCCGAGCGGCACCTTGATCTCTTCGTTGAGAAATCGATTCTTGACCCATTTTCCTACGCCGGCCCTAAGATAGAAATTACGATCGTCAACGATTGTTGGTCGGTGTCCTTCGGGCTGTGTCAAGAGATACATCAGGCCGTTAATATATTGATGTGACAGGTCTACGACGGGAAAAAGCACCGTCGTGCCGGGCAGGTTCGACAGCAAGCGATTGGAATCGAGATAGGCGGGGAATTCGCGGTTTGCCGTATCCAGTCTGCCATTGCTAATTTTCACTTTCGCTCGTTTGGCATGTGCGATTAGTGCCTCCGGTTCGAACGATAATGGTGGGGTGAACGGAACCCTGTCGATGAAGTATGTGCCGGTATCGTTGATGAGGAAGAAATATGTCCCTTGGGCATTGTCGGGGCTGCCGGCCGTTCGCCCTTCCATATGGACATTCGGCTTTGCCATTACGAACTCGCCGGTGACAGGATCCTCAAACGGCCTGTCCGGCATTGTAAGGCCGGTAAGGCCAGTCATGGCGATTAAAATTGCCTCTTCGAGGTCGGTAAGTGGCACCGGTTTTTGGGTGGATTGATAGGTCATGGTGCCTGCTTTGATCAGGGGAACACCTCGGCCGATCCGGTGCGTACGCCGTTGAAGAATCGTCTGGATTAATGGGCGCTCGAGCAATCGCTCAAAACCGGTTTTGTTTGTCTCCTCGCTGCTCATGTTTCCTCCCCAGCCTCCGAATGTGGCGTCGACGACCCAGCTTGGCCGTCTCAGTATTGGACGGCGCGCTCACGTACCCACAGCCGAATGGCCAGGGATAGCGAGATCACGGCCGCAAAAATGATCCCAAGAATATGAACCGGACCACTTCGCAAAAACAGGAAGGTGGTCGCGAATATTAGAAAAGTAAGCGTGCGTACAGCGATCTGGAAGCGCGCCGCGGGCGGGGTCCGGCTCGGCGCAAACCATAGAAGCAAAACATCCAAGCCCCACAGGATAACGAGCAGGAAATTTATGCTGGCAATGGGAATGCCCATCTGCACGAAGGTGTCCTTAAGCCCGTTGAATATTACGAATATGGCCCAATAAGCGTGAACAAGAAAAAGCAGATAAGCGAAGGTCCAGAACAAGTGTACGACGTTGGCCATGCGTTGGGAGAGCGTGCGGTAGGGATAGAGCGCCAAGCTCGGGAGAAGCATGAGACTTGTCACCCAGATAGTGGCTTTCGTGCGACCGAGATCGACGTCGTCCAGCGTCGTCTCCGGCCAGAGGAGCGCAAGAACCAGCAGTACGCCAAACGTCACGAACGCCAGCGAGAACTGCGGCAGAGTTATACTGTTCGGAGGCATGGCCTTCATGGGCTCGTTCCTGACGTTAGAGCATTTTCAAATAGTCAAGCAGCGCGGCAAGATCGTCCGGATTTCGTTTCGGGTCGTCATAGGCCCATGGATAGTCATGTCCCCTGTTCGAGTTGCCGATCTGAGTCGTATCGAACGTGAAGTAATTTCGATCGTCAGCGCTTTCCGGAGAGCGAAAGCCGACGTCGGCCGGATCGTAGGTGTTATCGCCCCGATAAAAGACATCTCTACGCTTCCTGAGATTAATCAGTTCAGCCAACGTCATGACACTGCCGTTATGGAGGTAGGGGGCACGCAGGAACATCCCGTCCAGCGGCGCGTTTACGTAGCCCCTAATGGATGTCTCCTCCTCTTGTCCACGCTGGGGCCAAATATCCTCTCGCTTAAAATGGAACGGGTGCTTGTCGGGGAAGAGCGCAAACATTTTTTCGGCGAGAGGTCCATAATGACGAAACCGCACGCGTTCCGGATCGGTGTTGAGCTCACCGGCCGGCACGACTTGGCCGGTCTTCTCGCCGTTGACCCAAGCCCCGGTCGAATCCCGATCGCCGTGGCAGGCGGCGCAATATTGCCCGTAGACTTTGCGCCCCTGCAGGATACGTGCAGGATCGATCGAGGCCGCATCTTCCGGGAACATGTCGGAATAGCGCAACGGACGCAACGTCTTCGTGAAATCGCTCGCTTTGCGGATATTGTCGGCAATTTCCGGCTTAGCCATATTAGTGACCGTGGCCCCGGCTGCGAGCGCCGCCAGCGAACTGCGGGCATATATGTCGCCGATCGACCCATCGAACTGGGCGCGCGCGCGATGATCCTCCGAAAAAACCGTGGCAATCTTCGTGTAGACGGGCATATCGTTGCCAGGCCGGTCGAGCACAGTGCGAACGAGAGTGCGAAACGGTTGGGTACGTGTTGGACCCGTCGGTGTTACGTCTGCATCGCGGGATCGGTAATTTCCGATCGGTTCGTCGAAGCGCGGCAATCCTGCCTCGATCCGAGCGCGAACCTGGCGAAGCCATAGCCCAATCAACAGGCGTTGTATCGAGCCCAGCGTTTCACCCGTCTTGGCTCTATACGAATCGCAAATGCTGTCGACGGTCAGACGATAGGGCCGTTCCATGTCCGTTTCGCCATCTCTTTGCGGCTTCACCCTGGTCAAGACCGCCGCCTGAAATGCATCGATCCAGGCGAAGAGATTGATCGATACGCTGCCTGGTCCGTAGACGACGACGCCCTTGCTCTCCTCACTTTTGCGAATTCGCGTGGTGTGGCAAAGAGCACAACTGAAGCCGACGAACGGGACAGGCGACGGCGCCGCGGAACCGGGGCGGTAGTTGCTGGTCGCAAAGCCGAGTGGCAAACCGTTATTGGCCTCCGGGTTGTCATACGGCAAGAACCCGAATTGCTTCACCCAATCGCCGGCATCCGCACCGGCCGGCTGAAAATGCTCGGGAAACAGGTCGGGCAGTACCAAAGCGACCGGTAGCGGCATGAGTTCCGTGCCGATGGTGCCATTTTCGAACGCATCCTTTGGATCCCGGATAGTTGGATGCACCCAGTCGCCTTCGAGCCTGATGAATATCCCCGTTGCAACAAGAGTGATGAGTACAAGCAGGTTGACGCTCACCAAGAGGAAGCGAAAGAGCCGGTATAATCTGTCGCGGGAAATTGGCATGGTGTGCCCCTCAAGACAGGATAGGCCGGAAAGGGGCGAATGCACTGGCAGTGCGCGGCAATACCGGGGCGAGTTGCGGACAGTGACGCAGGATGATGCTGGTCATACCGTTGTTCTCGATCCAATCGAGCCCCAGGGGCGAGTAGATTTCCGGCCGAAAGTCGACGGTGAGAAAACGGTCGCTCTGCAACCGTCGGGAGGCCATCAGAATAAACACGCGAAAAGCCGTATCGCTGAAGCCGAAACCGTCCGGCGGAGGCTCAGAATGCAGGCCGACCATGGTGTCCACCATGTCGATATTGCCATAGAGAACCTGCATTGCCCGCACCGTTTCTGGATCCGACGACAATTCCTCCCAGTTGCTTAAACGCGGCTTGTGCAACGCCTCGCGAAAGTCATTGAAGCGAGGAATTCCGCGGTGCCTATCCCTGACGATGTCGACGACGGAAAGATCGATAATCTCCTCCACGTCGCCTGACATCCGTTTAAACTGGCGTAACGCATTGGGGTAATTATGCAACGTGATTGCACCGGGATGTGCGATTCCGAGTGAATAGATGACATTGTGGAGCCGAAGGTGCCGCATTTTGGCATCGGTTCCCGCACCTTGAATGTCGGCGAAGCCCAATGTTTCTGTTCGCGCACCGGTCTCATAGTTGAAAAACTGATAATCGTCGGGAATGAGCGGATGGAGACGGTAGACCGAAACGAATTCCTCCGTCAGCGAGTACGGGATGCCGTGATGGTCGGGCACAGTCTGCGGAATGCCTTTGAGTTCGTGCGTGTCGAGCATCCAGATGCCGAGCTGCGTGAGCCAGTCCTTAGGCGCGCCGTACCAGTTCGCCGGCAGGCCGACTTTGATCGCCCGCGTCGCCAGAATAGCTGGCGTCCACTCAATGGTGTGAATCTTTGCGATCAGAGCCGATACAATCAATCGAGCGGTGTTGTAGATCCGGTCCGGCTCCCAGTCCGGATATTCGCGCATCAATGCTTCGGCGAGCACGTTGTGTTCACGAGCAAACAGCGTGTGCATCATACTGAGGCCCAGCCACCAGCTTTCGTTGAAGCCAGTGACGTTCATGCCGTTCAATTCGGTCGGCAGATAGAGATCCTCGGTGAGCTTAAGACGACCTCCGTCTCGCAGATCCAGCGCTTTTTCCGCTGTATTGCCGTAAACCTCTGAACCGTCCCACCACGGTGTCGTCATATTTTTGAAAATGGGGTAGCCGCCGGCAGCCATGCGGAAAACCTCATTGCCAGCAATGCGCATAAAAGCCTCCGGCTGACCGCCTGTGGTGCTCTTCCAGAGCTCTCCGTTCGGCATTCGCAATGCAATGTCGGTCTCCGCATTCCCGAGACTATGGCGCTTGTGGTTGACCCAGTCATGCACCTGGAACTGAATCCAGGCCGCGGCAAGCACATTTAGCGAGCGTGCCGGAATGAAAGCCTTTCGCGTCATCAGTTGGCGACTGACTTCGATTGGGTTCGGCTGCCCGAATAGCTCTGGCTTGTAGACCGCTCGCATCGTACGGCCGAACGTCGCTCCCTCCGCACCCATCCGCGGGTTTGAGAGATCGTTGTAGGTACCGTCGAATGTCCGCTGAGTGCGGACCGCCTCGGGAATTACTGGCGGCTGCGGGGTCGCCTGCGGTGGTGCATCCGGCAATTCGGTGTCAAACAAGTTCTTTGTGCGTAGCTCTTCCCGGAGAATGGAGATGTTAAGCAGGCTCATGCGCCAACCGAACCTATACCAGGGCACGTGTGCATTAATCGCCTTAAACAGGGCCGCGACAGCCCGGGCAATCACGATGTTGCGTAGCGGCTTCCGTTCCCGGAACCGTTGGTTCAAGCGATGCGCGGAGCTGGCCGTATAGGCTGCCTTGCGGACACGGTTGAGATTGCCCAGCGGGCGAAATGTCTCGGTCGTATTCCAAGGATTGAAGCCAAGCTGGTCGACAAGCCGCTCCATCGCCCTGCCAGGCGCCGCATCGATGTCCTGCGACGGAATGGTCAGCGTTGCGACCCCGATCGGCCTCGATGCGTCTTCCGTCCACTCGACCGCACCATCCTCGATTGGAGTAAGTTTCTCATCGACATAGCGCTGCAGCAGGAAATCGAACTCGACAGGGCCTTCGCGAAGCCGCTCGGCAATCTCACGATGTAGAAAGTCAGGGTCAGTTGCCGAGGCGGGCTTTGCCGCGGTCGTCTTGGCGCTTGGACGCAGCAGGAACCGAACTGGACCTGCTTCATTGCCCCAGAGAAGAGCGCCTCGGCTCCAATAGCCCTCTGTGGCTAGGCTGTCGACGACGCGCGCTCCCCTCAGGACGTTTCTGAGCATCCTGAGGGTTTCGGAAAAGCCGACTGCGAGGACGAGGCGCGGCAAAAGCAGCAGCTTCGAGCCGGACATCGCCTTGGCGAACGCCACGAATTGATAAGCGTTGCGGGCATGAGAAACCGGAAAATTCGTTGCGAGGAAATCGTGATATTCGTTCTCGGATACTTTAACGCGTAGCGCTATCCCACGCATATCCTTCTTGAAGTCGGCCTGACGGACACCGTTGGCGTTGGAAAGCCGCACGGTCACGTCGTATTGCTTGCCACGCTCAAAAAAACCGACTTCGAGATCTTCTGGAATATTAGGCAGAATCTGAAGTTTCGCATTGTCGACACCAAGTATACATTTCGCGTGAAACGCGCGACTTATGTCGCTTGCTCGGGCGTTCGCCCTATTGGCAAGTTGCACATCCATGATATCGCGTGCCAGCTCTGCAAAAAGCAATGCTTCCGCCTCAGGGTTTCCTCCCTCGTAATTTTCACGCCAGATATGGCCCGAAGACATGCACATCCCCCTGCACAAAAAGCATTGCTAAGAAAAACAAGAATGCGCGACTGGCCATTTTCAAACGCAGGCGTAGCTCCCCACACAATACGCAGGGCTGCGCAAGCTTATCGCCAGTCAGGATACTCGAATAAATTGCGAATTTGATGATAGCACCAATAATGGGAAAATAAAGTGCCATTAGCAAAGACCTTTTTCTCCCCATGACGGCATCGCAAGGGGCACTGGTTGGCCTAATGACTTCAACCAAAGGCGATCAGAGCGTCGGCGGCTTGAATACAGCCAATCGGAAATGCCAAGCGATCATCTTGCGCAGGGTTAGAGGCGGTTGCGGCAACTTCCCGACATAGTCAGCCGAGGTTTTGCGGCACAGCTCTGCCGCCTTTGCGCTCCAATCCGGAAATCTCTCTGCTTTTTCATTTGTCCGTCGGGAAGGTGCACCGATTTCGTGATAGCTGAATGACCGCAATTGACCCGTAGTTGCCGCATCCATCATGGATGCGACCGTTGCCTTCGAATATCCGATTCGGTCAGGGGCGAGTGGCACGCCGCTTACGATGAAACCTGTGAAGCAGAGACTTCGCTGCTCGTAGCGGGAGGCAACGCGCCGGAAGTGTTGCGGCCATTGGAGCACCTCTCGATGCAATAGCCGAAACAGTTCAGAGGCCGTCAGTTGCCGGAGCCATTCCCCCGGGGCGGGGCGGTCTTAGAGCTGACCGATGCCCGCATCAGTGCGAGAAAAAATGAAGAACGAAACGCCAAGCCTCGTTGCCAATCCCGTCCCGCGCTTCTTGCTGCTCGCCAATCGTCGCGATCGGCATTATGGTGCTAGCGCAGTTGCAACACTCTTCCACAAGCTTGGCGCAATTCCATGTTTCTATCCTTGTCGAGGTTGCCTTGCAAAGGAAAACCGCTTTTATGGACGCCTAAATAAAAAGGACGCCTGCAATGAACGAACCGCTCAGAAACCTCCTCGAAGCCGCCAGAAAAGTGCAGTTGTCGAAGAGTGACATTGAAGTCCAGCGTCGCAGCTTTGCATACGGCAACACTCATTTCGAAAATGAGATGATAACCCGCGAGTTGGTCGATCGCGTCGCCGACGAGATGGCAGATCAAAAGAAACATGACTGACGCTACGCGCCGCCACAGCGTGGCAACCGAAGCTTATTTGATCATGGATGAGAAGGCGCGCGCCGAAGCCGAAGCCCGCAACGGCCTTCTCCAGTTCGACCTAGCGCGCGACATGATTGTCGATGCAATCGACAAAGGGGAAAAATGGAAGCTTCGTCCCTCGATGCTACTGTCGCTTCACCGTGAGGCATTGCAAGGCATTAGCATCTATGCCGGCAACTTCCGGCCCGCTGAAGTTTCAATTGAGGGCAGTAAGCACAAGCCTGTCGGGGCATTTCAGGTCCCTGGACTCATTGAGGATTTGTGCGATTATGTCAACGACAACTGGACCGAAAAGACAGCCGTGCATCTTGCGTCGTTCGTGATGTGGCGGCTCAACTGGATCCACCCCTTCAGTGATGGGAATGGGCGGACATCGCGCATGGTGTCCTATTTGGTTCTTTGCGTAAAGCTTCAATTGCCCCTACCCGGGGTCAAGACCATCCCGGACCAGATTGTCGATAACCGGCGCCCGTACTTCGACGCTTTGGAAGCGGCCGATGCGGCTTCAGAAGACGGTGCCTTCGATCTGACAAAGATGGAAGAACTCATTGAGGGCATGCTCGCTACCCAGTTGGCAAGCGTCCTGGAGACCGCGACGGGAAAGCATTTTCTTTCCTGATCGAGGAGGCGTGGCCGGGACGACAGACCAAGTCTTCCGAAAGGCGGCCTGACCGTGGTTGTTGTAGTGCGGCGGCGCGCAGCAGCCGCGGCCAGTGCGGGGGATCGCCCAGCTACACTTGGGACGCCGCGCACCCACGTTCTCTGTTCTTCCAGAGGCCGACCGGCTTGCGTCCTGCCAGCCGAAAGTGAAATGGGCGCGGTCGTGCTGCCTGCGGCGCCTCGGCACCCCACGTCCTCACTATTTGCCCGTCGAGGTCCGGATTTCGCCATGGAGGGAGTCGATGATTGAGCATTCGTACGCATCACCGTTCACCATAGTCCGTTTTAGACGCTTGACGAGGAGTCACCGCGGATTCATAGTTTCGCTGGTCCGTCCCGGTTCGATTTCTGTACCAAACCGTTTCGATGATATCACAGGCGGAACAGTTCGCGACCAATGCAAAGCCGAGGAAATCAATTCATGGACTTCCCATCGCTCGCCCTTGACGCCGCCATCGAGCTCGACAAGTTGGAAAAGCGGCAGCCGGCTGATCTGGCGACTATCCAGCGCTTCGGTCACTATCTTGAGGCGCCGCCGAGTGGCGGACGGCCTGTCAGTCTTTTCGCCCTGAGTGAAAACCCGGTCAACGTCGAGATCCTCAACTCAGCGATCTTTCACACCGAAGGCGCCTCACTCAGCAACTTCAACGATCTTGAACAGTGGGTCAGGGATCTCGTCGCGCAGGCAAAAGCCATCGCCGCCGGTGAAAGCACCGGCAGCGAGGAGATTGGCTCCCTCAAGCGCTTCTGCCTGTCATTGCATCAGGTTCTTCTCGAGGAACTGACACCCGCGCCCGACGACGAGTGGATGCCGGCATATGACGAACGGGTCGCTTGACATCGATTTCGTGCGGCAGAAGCTGCTGTCGGTCATTGACCAGATCAAGCATCTGCAGACATCGGAGTTTCCCTATCAGGAATCGAGAGAAGCTCTTAAATTGCTGGCCGATCTTTACGGTCGGGAACTGAACCGGCTTTCCGGGATCGGGCCAACGACTGACCATACAATACGCCAGCAGGTAACCGCGCAGGTCAATGCCTACATAGCGCGCTATTATACCGTTCTCGGCTTTATCCTGCGCTCGACTAACGTGCGCAATGCGTTCGAGATCTACGATCCGCTTCTGCGCATGAGCCAGACTATCTACGGGCCGGAAGCCAAGTTGATCGTCAGCTCGGAATGGAGCTTTTCGCCGTTTACTTATCCCGCGATTACTGACGAATTCCCCAATCTCATGTTCATAGGGCTGCCAGCGACCGAATCCGGCAACCCGTTGATCGTTCCTCTTGCCGGTCATGAACTCGGCCATTCCATCTGGCGCAAGAAGCCGCACCGCAGCCCCCACCTTTCTGCCCTTGACGCAACATTGCAGAGCCGCCTGGTTGGCGAATATCAAAACAGCTGGAGTGAATTCCAGCAGTTGTTCGACGTCCAAACCAAGCCGGCCGACCTGTTGAGCGACCTTTTCCTGCGCAGCATCTGGGCGCGCTCCTACCGGCTGGCCACGCGCCAGATTGAAGAGCTTTTCTGCGATATCATCGGGCTGCGACTGTTCGGTGAAAGCTACCTTTATTCGTTCATCTACCTGATCGCGCCGCACACAGGCGAGCGCGCCGCCTACTATCCGTCCTTGGGCTCGCGGGTCACGGCACTCGAAAGCGCAGCGAGAGCGTTCGGGATCACCGAGCCGCCGGCCTTCTCGGGCTATTTCATCGATTTGCCGAAGCGGCTACAGGCCAACGAGGCGTTTTGCCTGCGTATGGCAGATCAGGCGTCCACCGCGATGATCGAGGATCTGATCGCCGCCGTAAGTGGTCACGTCGCCCGCACCGGCCTGGCTTTGCCTTCCGACGCCGAGCGCGATCGAATTGTGAAACAATTCTGCGCCCTGTCACCGGCAGCATCGACGACTTCGATCGGCGATACGATCAACGCAGGTTGGGCGATCCGGCTCAACTGGGCGCATTGGAAGAATTTCAACTTCCGCGAGGACACTAGACTGGAAATCCTCAACGATCTGGTGTTCAAAACCATGGAAGTCATGGAATTTGAGTCCCGCACGAGGTAATCTCTATGTTGAGCAGCACTGGATTGATCGGCCGGCTCAATCTCGCTCCTGGCGCCGACGGAGGCATGCTGGCAATCGTGCCGCGCCCTGATCTTGGACGGCTGGCCGCCGTGGGCGCCGCGTCGCTCGATCTGCGTCTCGGCCGATGGTTTCGGACACTGCGGCACTCGCGCACCTCGCTGTTGCGCGTCAGTGAACCGGATGAGGATCCGGTTCCGACCAAGGAACATTTCGTTCGATTCGGCGAGGAGTTCATCCTGCACCCGCACAATTTCGTACTCGGGACGACCTTGGAGTGGATGCGCCTGCCGGCGGATCTCGCCGGCTATGTCACAGGGAAATCGTCACTCGGACGGCGCGGTCTGATTATCGAGACGGCAGCCGGAATCCAGCCGGGGTTTGCTGGCTGTCTTGCCCTCGAATTGAGTAACGTCGGAGAGGTGCCGATCGCCCTGCAGCCGGGAATGGAGATCTGCCAGATCTTCCTCCACGACGTCGGCCCGGACGCAAAGTTCGCAAAGAGCCAATTTACCGGCCGCCGGAAGCCGGTTCTCGGCAATGTCCGGTCCGACGACGTACTCAGGCGGCTCAGCAGCAAATGATACGGCACCAGGGTTAACGGGAGAAAGCGAGCCCGCCTCTATAATCTTGCTGGTCATGTGACAAGACCCGGAAGACGTGTTGAAACCGGCATGCAATCGTTGCTGTAAAGAATGTCAGCAGTATTGTTTATATTGCTGATTCATACAACCATGGCAGCGTATCCTCATTGCAAAATCGAAAAATAAGAGACATAAAGTAGTATCCTTGGGGGGCGATACGGTGATTGAACTTGATATCCTGCGTTCCGTCTGTGAAGCCTGCGACGCCGAAGATCCCGTTCTCCGGCCAGGAATTATACGCTTCGAACTGGAGTTGAAGCGGCCAGATGACGCTGGCGGGTTGGAGGCCCACATCGCCGGTTTGCTGAAAGACGGCCGCTTCGTCCTTCAGCCGCTCGATCCCTTGCTCCCGACGTTCTATGTCCTGCAATTTCCTGGCGTTGCGCGCACCATCGCACCGGACCGCCTATTCGCGATTGCCGACTACCTTGCAGGTGAACTCGAACTCGTGTCCTGCACGCCCGACATCGGCTCGACACTTTACGCCGAGCCCGATGCCCATAGGCTTGACCGGACCAATCCGGAATCAGCGGCTGTCGATGCCCTTTGCTGGTCGAAGGCGTCGGCCCCCACTGATTTCCACTGGTCGGCAAAGGCGGTGCGCGCGCCCGAAGCCTGGGCGATTTCGCCCAAAAAGGGTGCGGGCATTATCGTCGCTCAGCCCGATACCGGTGTCGCCAGTCATCCCGAACTGGATACCGAGGCGCTTCGCTTCGATCTCGCCATCGACATCGTTGGTGGAGATAAGGACCCCGCTGATCCCCTTGATCCGTCTTTTGCCAATCCCGGACATGGAACGGCCACGGCGAGTGTGGTCGTAAGCCGTGAACGTGGCCAGATGGTCGGAACGGCACCAGCAGCGAGCCTTGTGCCGATCCGTTGCACGACCGACGTCAAGATATTCGACGGGACCCCGGTGGCGGCCGCCATCCTTCACGCCGTGAAAATCAAGGCCGACATCATCACCATGAGCCTCGGGGGGATCTTCTCAAGATCGATTTCGGCTGCCATCGGCGTCGCCGTCGATCGGGGACTGATCGTGCTTGCCGCGGCAGGAAATTGTGTCAACTTCGTCGTCTATCCGGCCTCAGACGACCGTGTCATTGCTGTGGCCGGTGTCGATTCGAACGACAAACCGTGGAAGGGAACCAGCGCCGGGCCCAGTGTGACGATCGCCGCTCCAGCGGAGAATGTCTACGTGGCACGCAGGACACCGAATGATCTCGGCATCGGCACGGTTAGCGGTGGGCAGGGGACCTCCTTCGCGGTAACGACCACCGCCGGCGTGGCGGCGCTATGGCTTGCGCGGTTCGGACGCGACAAGGTTCGGGCGGAGGCCAAGCGCCGCGGCGTCAGCGTCCAGGCGCTCTTTCGCGCGGCACTGACGGCGACTGCACGGCGTCCCGCCCGCTGGAACAGCTGGCTTTACGGTGCCGGTGTTGTCGATGCCGCTGCCTTGCTGCGCTTGGCGCTGGCGAAGATCCCGGCAGCAACCGGGAATGAAATAGCACCTGAAGCCGTTCCGGATGCGCCGGAGAGCGCCGCCGTTGCGCAAGTCTTTGCCGATGCCCAGAGCACGGATGTGGTTTGGGCGCGTTACGGCGCAGAGGCAAGCTACCTTGCCGCCGACGCCTGGAGGCGCGGCGACGCCGGGCGCTCCGCGCTGCTCGAAACCCCTGCCCGGCCGCTCCCGTCACCAGGGCTTCAAGCCAAGGCGCCCACCGTCTTGAAACGAAGCCTGCGATTTGCGAATGCAGTTCCACATCTCCAAGCTCCGATTCTTGCGCCCACACCGCCTGCGCGCCACCCTCTGACAATAATTGCGCCGTTGAAGCCTGGCCAGGAAAGCACTGCAGAAAACGCGCGCGCAAGTCTTGCCGGGACGGGTCTGAGGGACTTGCAAGATCTCATCGAAGGCACGCTGACGCAGATCGAATCCCAGACGGAAAGTACCCCTGAGGCAACCGCCGCACGCCGCGATCTGTTGAACAGCACCGAAGCGGTCGTCCGCCAGCTTGCCAGCGATGGCGAGGCGGCGCTTTCCATCGAAGGCAGAATCGTGACCGAGGCGCTTGTCCGGCTGAAGGGCCGCCCAGCCTTCAAGGTGGAGGATGGCGCGATCTCCTCGAAGCATGCCGAATTCACCGATTGGAGTGCGCTTCTGACGGCGGCCAAGCAATATCTGCCCGCCCTTTGTGCGAGCGTCGGCCGCATCGACGTTGCGGGCGCACATGTCGGTACGGGATGGGTCGCCGGTCCCGGGCTCGTCGTGACCAACCGCCATGTGGCAGAGGCCATCGCGGACGTCGTCGTCAAGAGAGGTAGCGGATCGAAATGGTTCATGCGTGACGGTGTCACGATCAATTTCAGCGACAACGGAAGGGGCAACGAATTGCGTTTCAAGGTCAAAGGGGTTGCCGCTGCTGGTGATGCCCAAATTGGCAGAAGCGTCGATTTCGCTCATCTTGACATGGTGGTGCTCGACGTCGAAACGGAGAACACTACCGCGAAGCTCCCCGCGACCGTGGGGCTGACGGGCGATCCCGGCGAAGCCGCAACTTTGCAGGATATCGCGGTGGTCGGTTATCCTGCCCGTCCTGATCGGTCCGCTCTGGAGGATCCTTCCGGCAAGGAAGCTACTGAGACGATCGGAGGCCGTCTGGCGATGATCTTCGGTCTCGACTATGGCCGGAAATATTTCAGCCCGGGCACCATCGTCCAAGCGGCCGGGGGCGTGAAGGCGGACGGCAATCACTGGATATTCAGCCATGACGCGACAACGCTGGGTGGCTCGTCAGGCTCCGCAATCATTACCTTTTCAAACGATCTTCCGATCCTTGGCCTGCATTTCGCAGGCCAGGTGATGACCGCCAATTACGCTCACTCTCTGGCCGCAGTGAAACAATCGCCATTTATCGGGGCGGATGTTACCGAACGGATGGTATGGAGATAGGGCGCGCCGTGTCAGAAGGTCCTGATGAGCTCGATCCCGGCAGGCTCTCACGTCAGGTCAAGGTAACCCGCGAGACGTTCGAAAAGGCCTTCGACGCCTTTGCCGAGGTGAGCCCTGACGAACGCATCCCGTTCAAGGCCGTCGCCTTGAAACGTCAGCGGGCAGCGCCCCTTGGCCCGGGCCGCGAGCGAGATTTCGCCGATTTCGAAGCTGCGCTGCGCTATGCGAGCGATAAAGGGTTCCTGCAGGGTTTCTGTTCCGCAGGCGGTGCAACGCTGTTCAAGGCAAGCAGCGAGGATGATGGTACTGGCGGGGTGGTCATGGCGGCCGCGCTGGTTGCGGATGCGCGCGATCGCGCGAGCGTGCTCGTCACCTTCGAGGCAATCGTTAATGACCAGGAGCGCTTTCGCGATCCCGACGACGTCAATGCCGCGGTGATGCGCGCACAACGCTGCACCTGTCGCATCGTTGTGCGCGATGGTGCCCGGCGTACACGGGGAACGGGTTTCCTGATCGGGCCGCGCCTCGTGCTGACGAACTGGCACGTCGTTCGTTCGCTGTTGGAACCTATGAGCGACGAAGAGGCTGCGGCCGCAGGGCTCGCCCCGGCAGAATCATGGAAGGCTGCCGCCGGCAGCGCGGCAAGGCTCGGCGTGGAATTCGATTTCACGGCACGCGCCGCACAGGCGGGCGGTGTTATCCGCATCGGTGTAATCGAGAACTGGCTGGTCGCGGCAAGCAGTGCCGAAGGATCCGAGCGAACCGGCAGTGAAGGTGCCGGCGACTGGCCGGCAGACGGCGCGGATTTCGAGCCGTACGACGATTTCGCCGTGATTGAGATCGCCGAGCCGGCAGGACTGGAGCGGCGCTTTTATGATATCGTCTCCGAAGACCCGCCTATGCCAAGAGGCAATATGGTCCTCCTGCATCACCCGGGCGAATTTTCGATGCGCCTGTCCTACGGAAGTTTCGATCTCGGTCTACCAGCTGCAAACCTTCTCGGCGGCGTTCCCGCGAAGACATCTGCGAGGATCCTTCATAGCGCAAATTCCATCGGCGGCTCATCCGGCGCACCTTGCTTCAATTTCGACATGATGCCGGTGGCGCTGCACCAAGCGGGCGTCACCTATGGCGGCAATTCTGATATCAGCGACGATAACGGCGATCCCGTGCCAAGCGCGAACGTCAATATCGCCATACCGTTGCGCCGTATCCGTGCCAAGGCCGGACCGGCCATCATCGCCCGGATGGGTGCTCTCCAAGCACTCAAACCAGCGCTGTCAAATGGCGATCCATTGATTGGGCGCGGAGAGTTGCAGGAGGCGATTGCGGAGGCAAGCCGGGGCAAGGTCAAGATACTCATCGTTCGCGCCGATCTCGGTGTGGACGGAAAGCCGCTCCAGCGCGTCGGCAAAAGTTTCTCAAGGCGCATCCTGCGGGAATTTCTTGATCTCGCCGAACACGAAATCGTCGAGATCAGCGCCGCAAACCTAATGCAGAACGCGTACCGCACTGCAGCCGCCCTCCTTGAGGCTGTCAGCGCCGGCCGGTCATCCGCCCTGACCCCCGTTGATGACAGCAGCCTACCTGCCGATCGTCAATCGACCGAGATCAACGACGTTGTCATGCGCGTTGCTGGCGAACTAAAGGCTGAGCTCGTCAGGATCGCTGGCCAGCGAACATTGTGGCTCGTCATCGACGAACTTGAAAAACACGCGCTGCCGGACACAACTACGCGAACGCTCCTCGACCGGCTTTATGCAGACGTCTCCGTCGAACCGTCGCTTCGCCTCGTCATGCTCGGCCTGGTTGACGTCGATCTGCCGTCACTGCAAGGCATCAAGGCCAAACGCCTCGAAAAGCCGCTGACGCATCTCGACAGCAGCCGGGTAGCCTCCTGGGTAGGCAATCGAGTTGACGGGCGGTTCGGCTTGCCGGACGTGGCGTGCGAATGCCTTGCCGCCGTCGTCTCGTCGGTCGCAAGCAGCCGGGTCAGCGAGACCTTCAGCATGACGCAGGCCGTCGCCGCGGTTGTCCGCAACGACCTCGACCCCCATCTCAAGAAACGGATGGGTGTATGAACGCAACCAAACATGACACACCCGAAAACGCCGCTCTCGTCCTTCGCCGGCGGGCCGCCGTCGTCGGCACGTTCGATCCGGTGGCTTTCCTGCAGCTGCCGGTCCGCGCGGAGGACAAGGAGGCCTTCGAGGACCGTGTCCTGGCATTCTTATCGCCGATGATGGAAGAGGTCATCGAAGACAAGCGCGTGCTCTGGCGCCTGCGGCCGCAGCCACGGCGCGACACTTTGAGGGAGATGGCCGCCGAGGGGGTACTGGAACAGACCGTCAGGCAAACCAAACCGCAAGTTTCTGATCGCTTCGGCCAAGTCCTCCAGGCAATGTTGAAAAAGGGGGCGGCAGCCGGCGATCCGCGCAAAATGTCGACGGACGACCTGATGTTACAGGCCTTGGCGCTCGATTTCGTCCGTTCCTTGCCGACGGATTGGCCGGTCAGGGAACCGCCGGTAGACCCGCGCGTGATGTTGGCGCGCAAGGCCGAGCGACGCCGGCAGGACTTTGTGGCCCCCCGTAAGCTGTTTGGCCGTGCGCTCGAGGCACATGCCCTCGACCAGTATATTGAAAGCGGCCTTTTGCAGCAGCCACTGGTCGCGCTCCCCAAACCGCCAAGCGACTTCGCACGCCTTCGTCCTCTGCTCGTCACCGGCATAGGCGGCTCGGGCAAGTCGGCTCTTGTCGCCGATTTAATGCGCCGCACCCAGAAAGACGACTGGTCAGGTCCGATCTGCGTCTGGATTGATTTTGACCAGCGCAACGTTGCTCTCGGGGGCGAGCGCGAATGGCTGAACGAGGTTACTCGGCAGATCGGCTTTGCCAGGCCAGCAGCGGCCGAGCGTCTATCGGCGATCCGGAACGCGGCTCGAAACGATCTGCACAGGCTCACTCAAGAGAGCGGCGACGTGGAGCGGCTCTCCGGTACCGAGAGCTTGAACGTTGTTTCATCCATGCGCGAGGAAATGCAACGGGCCTTGGGTGACGGGATGTTTGCCGAACAAACCCTCGTTGTCCTCGTCGATACCTTCGAGGAAGTCCTGGTACGCTCCAATATGAAGGCCCCTTTTCTGGACCAGGAGCCGTTCGGCCTTGTGCTCGAATTCTTGAACTCACTCGAAGTGCTCCGGTGCCACGACGGACGTCCGCTGTTCAAGGATGTAAGGGCGGTAGTCGCTGGCCGAGCGCATCCCTTCCAGGGCGATGATGGTGATGCTGCTCGTTGGTTCGAAGCACGCCTGGAGATCGGCGAGCTCGGTCCCGAGGCCGCGGTCGAGTTCCTGAGGAGCCGTGCAGATCGCCAAATCTTCACACAGGCGCGAAGCCGGCGCCTCGTTGGCGCCATTCCGCGGTTTCCAATCGTGCTCCTGTTGCTCGCTGCGTTTTCGCGCGGGCGCACGGCTGCGGAGATCGAGGAGGCTGCCACGCTTGCCGAAGGCTCAGGGGTTCTTGGTGCCGCATCCAGTACGCGCGTGCTCTATTCCCGCTTTCTGCACCGGTTGAAAGACCATATCGTCACCGATGCTGCCGGGGAGCGGCTGATTTCCAGGGACGACCTTTCCAAACTGGCACATCCGGGACTTGCGCTCACGGTGGTCACGCCCACACTTATCCGGGAGGTCCTTGCCGGTCCGACAGCACTTGGCGCAATCGATGTGCAGAAATCTATAGACCTCTTTGAGGCCCTCTCCCGTGAAGTCTGGCTGGTCGAGCGCTCCGGCGATGACGCAATACGCCACGTTCCTGTCCTCAGGCGCATCATGCTGCCGATGCTCGACAGCGACCTGTCACCGGCGGGAAATTCCGAGATCCCCATGCGCGAGACGGTTCGCGCGGTCCATCGCGCTGCCGCCAACTGGTACCGGGCTGGCGGTGGGGCTGGCGAGCCGGACGCTGCAACTCTCGCAGCCTATCATGACGCCTTCTTGGGCGAGGTCGGTTTACTGCTCACCGATCCCAGCCTGGTGCGCCGCCTGATTGACCTTGCCGGGGAAGACGTCTTCGCGATGCCGCTTGCGGCGCGTGCAATCCTCCGCCGCGAGGACAAATCGGACATCGGGCTGTCCAACCAGGAGACCGCAGCCTTGCCTGTCGACGCGCGCAGAAAGGCTGTTGCGACTCGCCGTGCCGAACGGGCGCGCCTCGGGGTCACATCGAGGCAGGCAGAACGATATGAGCCCATAGGCGATCTGGAGATGGAGCAGCTGGCGCTTATCGATGCGGGTTCCGATGAGCATTCTTACCAAGGCTCCGGCCACGGACGGCAGCTCGACATAGTGGAAGACATTGATACGGCTCGCCGGATCGCAGCCCTGTTTTCCGAGGCCGACTTCGAAGGCGTCGTTCGCTCCGGCCGGAGCGGCGTATTGCGGATGGCGGAGGCTCCCGAGCATGAGCCGCCCCTTGACAAATTGGGCGACTTGACCAGCCACTGGCTTTGGAAATGGGCATTGTCTTGTCTGGCGACTGGCGCCGTCCAGGAAAGCGACCTTCTGTGGGCAACCGAGAGCGCATCCTTCCCTTTTCAGCCATCGTCGCGAAACCCCTTCGCGCTGGGGACCCTCTTGGCGCTTGCCGTTGCGACGGTGGCGCTCGGACGTACCCCGGCTTTCGTCGACCATGCTCCTTATCGCGACGCTATTACCGCCTATCCGGTTCTTGCCTCTGCACCAATCGCGTCCATCCTATCGCTGCGCCTCCATGCGCTGTCGAAGTATTGGAACCCGGCCTTGATGGCCTATCCGCGGAACTATTTTGACGTCCGAGCGGATATCACCCAGGTCGTGGCCATCTGGGGGATGTTGAAGCCAGACGAGCGCGAGGGGTCGACGTTGCTGCAGATCCCTGGCACCCTCTTCAGGCAAATCGACGAATTCCAGAGTGGGCCACCGGCATCGACGGACCTTAAAATCCTGGATGCCCCAGAGGCGTTCTTCCGGGTCTCCAACGAGGGCGTTCCAGCCTATCGTTCCGCACACGGCGGCATGGCCCGGGCGATGGAAACCGTGTTGCGTGGCCGGACCCCGGAGCTTTACGACCCCATCCGGGCGGCGTTGGGAGACGTTGCTGCCGACGACCCCAGCGGGTTTGGCGAAGCCCTCGATGTGATCGCCGCCGGAACGCCTTTCTGGCCATCGGACTGTCACCCGGGCCAACTGTTTTCGACGCGTCACAACCTCAGAGAAATCGACTTTTTTCTCGCGCGACTCGTTGTGTTCCTCGATCTTGCGGGACTGACGCAAGACCTGTTCGCTGCACTCTCGGCAAGCGCCCAGCGCGGACGACGGTTCGTCGCCGTTGCCGGGCTCTTGCATCGCTATGACAGCCTGCTGCGGCTGCCCCGCTTTGACGAGATGGTGGCCGCTGGTGGAGCCTAAAATGCCGACCAGAGCAGGAAGCCGTTTTCCCAATAAGCTCGGCAGCATCAAAGATTGCGCTGCGGCAGGTACCTATGTAGGGCCGCGAAGAAGCCTGCCGATTTCCATGCGGCTCGATTTCCGATGACGAAGAGCGATGTCTTCGCGCGGGTTACGCCGACATTGGCGAGATTCGGTCTTCCACCAGCCCACGCGCGTGCGCCCTGTTGAGAGGGAGACTGCGCGCTCAGAACAAAGAAAACAATATCCGCTTCTCGGCCTTGAACTGTTTGAACGGTCCCAACCCGGTCCCTGACCCACGTCCGAGGCCCGTCTACCCAGCCGTCGAGAACGCGACTGTCGACCAGTTTGTCGCGGAGATTGTCCTGAACGACGACAAATGGCGTGATGACACGTCAATCAGCACCGAACATTCACCCCTTTTGCTTATCCAATTTTGACCCCCCTGTGCTGTAGATCAGCGCTTGGCCTGCCCGGCGCTGGCCGGGGTTGCAGAGGGTAGGCCAAGTGCGGGTGATGATCTTCTTCGACTTTAGCTTTGAGAGCGGTTCTTGAAGCGCCAGGACTCATTGCCGGTCTCGACAATCTCGCAGTGATGGGTCAGGCGGTCGAGAAGTGCCGTCGTCATCTTGGCATCGCCGAACACCGTCGGCCATTCACCGAACGCCAGGTTCGTGGTGACAATGATCGACGTGCGCTCGTAGAGCCTGCTGATCAGATGGAATAGGAGTTGGCCGCCGGCCAGGGCGAAAGGCAGGTAGTCGCGCCCATTGCGCGCGAGGCGCGGCGCGTCGAAGCAAAGAACAGTACCGACTTTGCCGACGGACAATGCAGCCACCAGCTTCTCAGGAGCTGGACGGGCAACCATTCCGCTGGCTGAACGTCTGAGATCATCATCGATGACCTCAACGGTGCGGAAGCCGCGATGCCGCCCGAAGTCAACCAGTTCATATATTGCCGGCGACAGCTCGCAGGATTGTTCTCAACGTGGCCTTTGCTCGACTGCCTTACGTAAACAATGGCTTTCGCTTGTCGCTTTCAATTTGCGATTTCAAACGGCGGAATACCTTAAGTCAGTTGGACTTAACGGGCAGAATCAGCCCAATTTTCAGCTAAGGATTTCATGGTTTACAATTGCAAATGCGGTTAAGGTCTTGGATCAGCGCCACTTCCCAAGGGAGGTGTTGTTCGTCGCGATGCATCGTATGCAAGCAAAATTGTGTCCACCGATAAGCCTTAGTCACTCGCAGCCAGTCTTGACCTGCGGAGATGGCGTCCGATTTTCAGCTGGCGCTTGAATGAAATCCCTAGCTGAAATTCACAACGCCGGATCCCGGGTGCCTGGCAAATCGGCGACGGCGTCGAATTTACGGTTCGTTAACCATTTGAATTAACCACGTTCTTTTGGAATAAGGAATTGAACTTGGCCCTTACTTCCGTCGCACCGAGGGCGTTTTTTTGAGGCAATCACCTCCGATAAGTAATGCTTATCGGAAGTAATTGCTATAACGCCGCAAATCAGCGATGTCGGTCGTCCTGGATCGGCGGATTCGCCCGGAAATCCGGGCATTTAGGGCAATTTCGCCCGGGATGACCGGACTCTCAATCGCAAAATTCGACGGCCGCCGTCGGCACACATGGCCGGTCCTCATTTCCGGAATTGAGCGCCGGCGCCCTTCAGCAGGCTTCTCCGCCCGCAGCCATCACCAAAGCCGCTGTTTTTCCAGCATTTCCGCCCTGGAAGCCCGCTGACGCGCATTTGCCACCGCGGACGCTCCGTTGCTCGTCCGCGGTAGCATTTTGAGTCTGACGGGCCGCTATTCAATGGCTAAAACACGCTTGCAACTGTTCGATTTCTAACGCATGCCTTATCTGTACAAACTACTTCGAGACAGGGCCGTTACAAGCGCGATGGCAAAGCCACAAACATTTGACAACCAACAATCTCCCAAGCGGCTGATCGGTTATGCCCGGGTGTCGACGGATGAACAGGTCCACGATGCCCAGTTGGACGAGCTGCGTGCAGCCGGCTGCGATCGGATCCATCAGGAGCATGGTTCCGGAGCATCGCGGGCTCGACCGGTGCTGACGCGATTACTCGCTGAACTTAGCGCCGGCGACGTCCTCATTGTCGTGCGCCTCGATCGACTGGCCCGATCCGTCAGTCATCTCTTGTCGGTGATCGAGGACCTCGAGGCCCGCGGCGTGCATTTCCGGTCGATCCGCGATCCAATCGATACGTCGACCCCGCAGGGCATGTTTTCCCTTCAGGTCCTCGGCGCCGTCGCGCAGCTCGAGCGGGCGCTAATCGCTGAGCGTACCAAAGCCGGCATTAAGGCGGCGAAGGCACGCGGCAAGCTTCCTGGAAATCCCGGTCTGCGAGAACGACGGCCGGAGGCGATCAAGGCAATCTCGCAGGCACGGGAGAAGCTCTATCTCGATGAACTCATTGCATCGGCGCAGACGTGGCTGCCGATGGTGCGTCAACTCCGGCCGCAGCACAGTTGGGACAATGTCGTGCGGGTTCTCAATCGCCGTGGCCACGACTGGACCGTCGAACGCCTTCGTCGCGCTGTTCATCGCATGGTACGCGAAAAGCTCGCGGAGAAGGAACTCCTTGCTCGATCCCCTCGCCGGGCTCCCGAAGACTATCTGATGAAGCTGGTGGCGGCAATTGCCATTGCCGATCCCAACCTGTCGCTGCGCGACATTGCCGCGCAACTGGACCAGATGGGAGAACGGCCTGTGCGCAGCGGCAAGAACTGGCAACCGTCCTCGGTGCGGGTCCTGCTGGACGAAGCCCACCGATTTGGCCTCATTCGCCGTTGAGGGCATGGTTCATCCGACGCCCGATGGCAGAGAGTCTTTTCTTGTCGCTATTCGACTGCATAGCCGTCAGGTCCGGCCTTTGGGGATCTGTAGCGCCAGGACCGCTAGTCGCTATCGCTCCGCGGTTTCAGCTCAGCGCCTACATCCTCGCCGCGGAGCCGGCTTCCTCCGCCTGCTCGCCCCCTCCCCCGGAACGTGCTGAAGGCTTCAGCCGCGGTGATTATGATCCGCAGAGGCGCGCGGGCCATGACCCTCGGCGGCGCGGGTAAAAGCAGAGGACAGCCGCTCCCCTCGCTACCAAAAAGCCGTCTCGGCTGCACGACGAATTCGGGCGCGAGCCGGAACTCAGTCAGACAGTATTTGTTTCTTTTACAATCCGTCCGCGTTTCGGCGTTCTTTCAAGGATGCTCGACAATTTGATTGAGCCATTTGTCCGCGCCGCCAGCTATATTTCCTACAAGAATGATTACGGCCGAAGATCTGCAAACATTCGTTTTACGACCAGCAAATTTCGACTGTCCTCGAAGCCTGGGAGGTCTTCGTCCTGAAGCATCCTGCGGAGACCGCCGTTAAGATTACAAAGCAATGTCTCCTTTCAGTCGTGACAAACACCGCGATTGTTCGTTCGAACACGAAGCCGCTCAATCGGCTCCGTGCATCAACTGACCTTACTACACCAGCCGCATAGAAGGGCTGTCGGCCATTCTACCCGGGCAACCATGACCAATGCCCTTAGAACGTCATGTACGATCAAAAATGACCGCCAAGACCCCGCGACCCATGGCGGCGACAGGACGGTACCTATCTCTACACAACCGATCTTGTGAGAGGTGGCGCGAGGAGCGGGTCATGCGCCGTCCATAGTAGCGCCCGAAAATGTCGTTTCTTTTCAGAGTGTTGTAGCCGTGGTCAGCTGACCACCGGAAAAGCAGCTGTTGGCAGTGCGTCCCACCCCAAAAGACTTGCTGGCCCACGACAGCAGAGTCTGGCGAAAAACCTCGATCAGTGGACCCGCTGACCTAGCACTCAATCCTCTCCGGCGGCGACTAGATGTGGAGCCTCAACAGGTTGTCCTGGGTAAGAGCGAGCCTAGTGATTGGTGGTTTTGAGTTTAGACTTCCGTGAGGCCTGTGCCAATTGTAGCGATGAAGCCATCGTGGCAGTTCGGCGGCGCGCATGTCCGAGTTGGGATAGGCGACGGCGTAGGCCCACTCTCTGAGGGCGGTCTGGATGAAGCGTTCGGCCTTTCCGTTGGTTTTAGGCGTATATGGTCTGGTGCGAACGTGCTTGAGGCCGTTGTCGCGACAAGCTTGGCCGAATGGCTTTGATGTGTAGCAGGGACCATTGTCGGTCATGACGCGCTCGACCGCGATCCCGAGGCTGGCATAATAGGCCAATGCCGCCTTCAAGAAGGCCACGGCGCTTTCTTTCGTCTCGTCCGGCGATATCTGTGAGAAAGCGATGCGAGAGGCATCGTCGATGGCCACATGAACGCATTCCCAACCGGCGCCCCAACTCTTGCCTCTGCGCGAACTCTGGCGAGTGCGATCGCCGGTGATGCGGTGGCCGACCTCATGAAACCGGCCGAGCTTCTTGATGTCGATATGAATCATCTCGCCGGGAGCCTGGCGTTCATGACGACGCACAGGCTCGGCCGGCTCGATATCCTTGAGGCGGGAGAGGCCTGCGCGCTTGAGAACCCGGCTCACCGTCGCTGCAGATACACCGGTTTCGATCGCGATGTGCTTGCCAGTCAGGCGCTGGCGGCGAAGCGTGATGATGCGCTCCGCCAGCGCCTGACTGGTCTGCCGGGGCATGGCATGAGGTCGGGAGGAACGATCGAGCATCGCCTCTCGACCACCGGCCTTGAAACGCTCGACCCAACGGGCGACGATCTTGGCCGCGACGCCATAGGCCTGTGCTGCCTGAGCCTGGGTCAGATGCCCTTCGATAACAGCAAGCGCCATTTGTTCCCGGCGCAACGGCGTCAGTCGGGCATTCTTATGAATGTTCATTCGCGGCGATCCTTCCGACTCGAGGTGTGATAGCTCCAGTCTCCTAAATCCGCTTTGAATGGACAACCTCCCGAAAGCTCACAACTAGAGCCTGCGCGCTCCGAGTACGCCAAGTGGCGGAAACGCGAAGCTTTCATCTCGCGCAGCGTTGGAGCCGGTTGCGGCAATGGTATCTGCATCACGTGCCCGGGTCTGGTCCGAGCGATGAGTGCGGCCGGAAGTGGTTGTAATCGTCGGCCCAGCAATGGCGCTTCGGGCATAATCGCAGCCGAGGAACAGGCTTTGGTTGACCATCTCGTCCCGCATCCGGCCGTTGAAGCTCTCGACATTAGCGTTTTGCATCGGCTTCCCGGCGTGATGCCGTGCGACTCGACACTATGATCCTTCGACCTGGCAAGGATGGCATTCGAGGTGAATTCCGTGCCGTTGTCGGAGACGATCATCCCCGGTTTGCCGCGCCGTTCGATGAGGACCGACAGTTCGCGAGCGACGCGACGACGCAAGATCGAGGTGCACGGGATCGCCGCCAGGCATTCGCGGGTCACGTCTTCGACGAAGTTGAGCACGCGAAACCGCCTTCCGCAAGCGAACTGGTCGTGAACGAGATTCAGCGAGCTTCGGGCATTGGCCTTCGCTTCGACCAGGATCGGGCCACGCGTGCCGACAGTGCCGCCCCGGCTTTTCTGCTTGCGAACGGAAAGTCCTTCTTCGCGATAGAGCCCGTAGATGCGGTCGACCCCAACGGCGCTCCCCCCCCGCCGAAGCCGCCGGTCGCCGGTCGCCGGTCGCCGGTCGCCGGTCGCGAGGTCGCGCAATAGGGCGACTTCTTTATGATGTGGGCGCGCCTGCCCGACCAACGCTTCGATCTTTTGTCGCGCGTCATGCATGACCATGCACTCATCGGCGGCTCTAAACTGCGTGATGTCGTAGAGACAGTTCGGTTCTGCGACACCCAAACGATCGAGCTGCGCGAGCGCGCCGACCGTCCGGCGCGGCAGGCAACGTTGTGCCTGCGCTTCGGCCAGGCGACGATCAGGCGACCGCAAAACCTGCGCGAAGAAGGGCTGCCCGACGGGGTTAGGCTCAGTTGGGTCGAGGTCGTCGAACCGGACGCACCCGACGGTGTCGAGCCCTTGCATTGGCTGCTCTTGACCACCCATGCGCTCTCCAGTGCGACTGACGCCTGGCAGATCGTCGCTTGGTACAAGCAGCGCTGGATGATCGAGCAGTTCTTCCGGGTGATGAAGACGCAGGGCTTCAAGATCGAAGACAGCCAATTGCAGTTAGCGCCGCGGCTGGAAAAGCTCGTCGCCATCGCCGCCAAGGCCGCGGCAATCGTCCTCCAACTCGTGCAGGACCGCAGTGGCGGCGATCCTCACCCGGCAAGCCTGGCAGTCAGTCCCCACGAGATCAACACGCTCGCCGCCCTCGAAAGCCGCTTCAAGGGCAAGACCAAGCTGCAATCCAATCCCCATCCCAAAGCTTCGCTCGCCTGGGCCGCTTGGATCGTCGCCAAACTCGGCGGCTGGAACGGCTATGCCTCCTCCAAGCCGCCTGGACCCATCACCTTCTTCAACGGACTCAAATACTGTGCCGATGGCTGGGCCTTGCGAGATAGGTATATGCCTCAGTCGTTCGGTGGAGAAATGTTCCACTGGATCATTTGCTTTTGGTCACGAACAAAATCCAGCGACCAGCGGGCAGAGCCTTCGCGTTGGCCAGGATCGGTGCGCGCGTGCCTGCAAGTTCGCTTACGGAAGGGGGTTTCGCGTGCTCAACATCGTCGATGACGCGACGCGAGAATGCCTCGCGGCGATCCCCGGACACCTCGATCTCCGGTCGTCGCCTCGCTCGAAACTCGCAATGATCTCTCCGACAACGGCACCAAACTCACCTCGAATGCCATTCTTGCCTGGTCAAAAGACCATAGGGTCGAGTGGCTCATTGCGTCACCTCGCCCAAGATAGCGGTTGATGAATTCTCCCAGTGTTGTGGAAGTGCCGCCGCGAATCAGCCCCGTAGATTCCGGCGCTGCGGATGGCAGCAGGTAGTTGTTCCTATTGCGTCCTATCCATGCGGCGCCATCGCCCACTCGCGATTAGCCGGCACAGCCGGCCGCCTTGCGATTTGCCGCGCCGGTGCCAATGAATTGATGAAAGGCGGCTGCCATTTCGTGCGAAGACTTCGCTCCTGGTCTTGTTCGTGCGCGACCTTGGGCGCGTTCGTATTGAGATCACGGTCTACTGTTCCCCTAAGAGGCGTCATTTGGCTCGGGAGCCAGACGGTAACCGGCACAATGCCTGCGACAAGCCGCCTTTGAAAGTTGGTGTTTTCCAAGAGGTTAGCTTGGTGGTCAGCTGACCACAACCGAAATCCTCAACGGCAGGAATAACGATCAGCCGCACTTACCCAGCCCTCAAACCGCCTTGCCCGTTGGCCTTCAACAACGCCATTATCATCGGGCCAAGCGAGAATTCACCGCGCTCACTTCGGCGCGTTAGATCCCGCAGATAGCCTCCAGGAGAGTTGATGAAGTTAGCCCTTTCCAGGATGCACGCAATTGCCACCGCAGCATTCTCCGGTCCTAGCGCCTCGCAGGCATCCTGGTAGGCGGAAGGGCTTACCCCCAGCATAGATCGAACCACCACAGCGGCAGACATCAGATCTCGCCAGCTTCCCACGCCGCGCGGTGCATAGTCGCTGATCATCGGGCACGCCTTGAGCACCAATCCCAAGGGGAACGCCCTTTGCGATTCATTCTTCGGCTGAAGGCTCAAGCTCGCCTTTGCCCCCTGCTCCTTTTCGGAGCGTGGTTCAGATTCATTTACGGATTCGGGTTTTGAATTCTGTATGTGCTGCTCGATATGAGCAGCATTGGTGCTAATTTTTTCAGCATTCTCGAGGTTTTCCAAACGATTAAGCACTTCCTCACGGAGCATCTCCATTTCATTGAGAACGCTAGTGACCCCTTCAAGGGTCGGAACGCGCGGAATTCTGCTCGCGAGCGCAATGTAGATGTCCTCGGTCGTCTTCCAATCGCCGTCGGCGCCCTCGACCATTGCAGCAGTAATAAGTTTGCGAACATCCCGCCGGCAAATTGTAAGGCTCTCTTTGGCTTTCCTGAGCGAGGCTCTCTCGGCCGCCACTCTTTGCGCCAACATCGCCAACTCTTCCGATCGCGCCAGGAGGGGCGACAGGTCGAAGCCAAAAGCATTCTCGATCTGGCCATCGTCGCCCTTGCGGGCGAAGCGCTTGCCATTGGCGCTATCCTTACGGACGATCAACCCCGACTCCACCAGAATGGCAATATGCCGCCGCAACGTTGCGCCCGCCATTGCATGCGCCCGAAGCGCCAGTTGGGCATTCGAGGGGAAGACAATCAATTGTGCATCCTGACGCAACTCATTGTCAGGATAAAAACTCAAAAGTGCGTCAAGAACAGCCAGACTGTTCGACTGGATCTTGAGCAGTTCCATCGCGGCGGAAGCGTCTCTCAACACTTTCCACTTATCGGCAGCTTTTCCATGCTTGATTTCCATTGCCGCCTGGCGCCGCACGAGCGCAAGCGTCATTGGCCGCCGCCCGAACGGCGTCGCTACATTCCCCGACTGCATTGTCTCTCACCTTTCAGCAGGCAAAGGAAATTCGCTCACCAAAACGGCGCCAAAGACTCTTGACGAGGATTCGAGGAAATGCGATTCTGTTCTTGCTACAGAGACAGAAGGGCTTCCACGACGGCGACGTTGAGGGAGCTCTTTTCTTTTGCGGGTTACACTCCCTGTTTCCGTTGATGCTTTGCGCGATGCTCCTGGTAAAGCGCCGGCAAATGCTCGAGTACGAAAGCCGCGAAATCCGGCGTGGCTTTCCTGTCAATGGTAATTTCTAGCTTGCTCTTGCTCTGCGTGACCTGCGCAAGCCTGTCGCCATCGGGGGTCGACAGGACGTCTGGCAACCCGCGCGCAGTCCGACGCGGTTTCAGATGGTCGATCACTGCCTTGAACCGTTCCGACGACGGCAGCGCCTGCACCTCCTCCGAGGCAGCATATTTCGCAGCGCCTGCCGGAGGCGATGCTTTCTCAACCAGCTCTGCCAATTGCTGCCAACTTGGGCGTCCAACGCCTGGAGCGGCGCCGATGGCATCGATCAATTCAGAGGGGAGGGCGTCAACAAGCAGGAGCATCTTCGACAAGTTGCTTTTATCGATTGACATAGCCGCGATGACGATTTCTCGTGGAAACTGCTTGTTTAGCTTGTGTGCGAAACGTGCCTTTTCGATGAAGGTGAGGTCTTCGCGCTCATTGTTTTCCTGACCCTGTGCGACAACCAACTGCTCGTCCGTCAAGTCTCGAACAACCGCCTTGACCGGCAGTCCTAGCTCCGAAACGGCGCGCAGCCGGCGGTGTCCAAAGGCAACTTGGTAGTGCGCGGGTTTAACGGGATGAGGTCTCACAAGGATTGGGACCTGCTGTCCTTGCTCGCGGATGGATGCAAGAAGTCCTTCGATATCACCTTGCATGCGATCCTGAACGAAGGACGGCTCGATTGACGACGCGTTCAGTTCAACCACGGCCTGACCTTCGGCGAGACGCCGCTCGATCTCCTCGGCACGACCAAGACGATCATTTTGCTCGCGCAACGCGTTACCGATGTTTGCAGTCAGCTTCGTCGCTGGATCTCGTTCTTTTCTGGTCACGCCGAGAAGCGGCATGGAGCGAGTCTTTGCCGCTCTGTGTTCAGCAGCTGATGAGCTGTCGGGCGCGTCCGTGGTGACGTCAAGGAGGTGCTTCCGACTCATGTGGTTCTACCCCATGCTTTTTTGATTAGAGTTTCGATCTCGTCGTTGACGGCGTTCATCGCCTCTAAGGCCCGATCATAGGTCGAGCGCGTGAACTGTCCGCGCTCAACCTCAAAGAGGGTTTGATTCGTCAGGCCAGCGTCCGAAACGGCGGTCGTCTTGAGCATCGGAAAATTGAGGACATTTTCGCCGAAGATCGAACGCAGATAGCCCACCATCTGGTTCTGCGGGCCATCGCTCGGTTCAAAACGAGTGACGAGGTAGCGCATCCAATTGAACTTGAACTGGGCGCCTGCGTTCTCGATTTCCCGAAGGAGATTCGAGGTCATCGCCAGAAACTGGTTCATCGACATTACATCCAACATCTGGGGATGGACGGTGACGAGGATCGAGGTTGCGGCGGTCAGAGCTGAAAGCGTGAGATAGCCAAGTTGGGGAGGGCAATCGATAACGACGACATCGTAGTTGTCCGCGATGTCTTCGATGACCTGACTGATCCGACCGTAAAAAAGCGTGTCACCTTCCTTCCGGTTCATAAGCGCGCGCGGGGTATCGTGCTCAAACTCCATCAGTTCAAGATTGCCAGGAATTAGATGAAGATCCGGGATGTACGTTCCTCGGACAACCTGCTCGATTGGGACCTGCTCGTCATCATACCGGATGGCGCCATAGAGTGTTTCGTTCGGACCAACGTCAGTTTCTGGCTGACTGCCGAAGAGTGCGGAAAGGCTTGCTTGGGGATCAAGATCAATCGCGAGAATCCGGTAGCCACGCATTGCCAGGTACTGTGCCAGATGCGCGGCTGTCGTCGTCTTGCCCGAGCCGCCTTTGAAATTCATCACCGAGACGACTTGAAGCTGCTCCCCCGTGCGACGATGGGGCAGGTAGCGCCGGTTCCCGCGGCCAATCAGGTCCAGGTGCTTACGGATTGAATGAATATCTTCGATCGTGAACGTGCGTCGACCGCCAGGGCTCATACTAACGTGCAGTTCAGGCATTTCCGAAGCAGTTTGTCTAAGATAAGACTCACCGATGCCAAGCAATTTTGAGGCTTCTGACGGTGCAAAGGATCGAATGCCCTTTTCGGACGTCGGCGGGAAGACCTTGAGATGATGTGCTTGAAGTTGGCTGGAGAGAGCGTCAGCATGACGCTCCATCAATGCGGTCAACCCTTCGACGACCGGCGCTGTGTTTGCTGCGGTTTTCGCCATCTCAAAATCCATTTCCTGCAAGTGGCGGAACTTTTCGCGAAACCGCTAAAGTTCCGCCACTAGCTATTAGAGCCGATTCTGCATTTTGAGCAAGGGGTTTTAGGTTAACGAAAGGCTAACGTGGATAAACCCGGAACGTAGAGTAAATGGATTTTTCCGTTTATATCCTGCAGCTTAGCAAGACCGCGGTACCGATTGGTCATGGTGTGTTTTATTGTGAATCCTACAAATGTGCCCCGGCGATTTAGACGAAAAGCAGAAGACCTCGGCAAAGTCGGTGATCCCCTTGCCGCGACTCACTCGCACAAAACCGTAAGCATTCGACAACGGACGCCCGATTCCAATTCGTGCAGAGTTCCCGGCGCCTAACGGCGGCGGAGAAATTCATGCAGGTATTCGCGATCTCGACACCAAAAATTTACTACGAAGCGTAGCTGCTTCAGGACGATCATAGGCTACGTGCGAGGATCTTTTCCACTCGCACTTGGGATGTAGAAGTAGTCGACGAGTGCGAGGCAGATGGGGTTGACGCTCTCGCCCCGACTGCCATCCTGGATGTCACCGCGGCTGGACCACTTGCAGGATGTGCACGCGATTTGTCTGCGATGGGACCGACCATGCTGGTAGACGTATTTCCGTCTCTGCTCCCGAAGGGCCGCCTGAACGCCAATCCCCTGATGGTCTAGAGTTCTCGCTTTTGCGTCGACACCTCGAAGAGTGGAGGGGAGGGGAGGGGAGATGGTTCCGTTCACGAGGCAACGCTGACCTTGTTCGCCGGCATCGTAGAATGGTGCCTGGGAGGTGGTCTCAGCGAAGTCGTTGCGGTAACGGATATCAGGTTCGAGCGAACTCTTGCTAGCGTCGAATGGCCTCTCCCGCGCTTGGGGCAGCCAGAGAAGATCGTTGCCACCACCGCCATCGCAGGCACGCGTCCAGCAAACGCTGAGACCTTTCTGATGTTGCGGCCGCCCAACTACCGATCTAGTTGCCGTCATCCTTCTCGGTGCGACTCGGATTGTTGGTCTGTTCGGTTCGAACCGGTGCGCCACGAAGGATGAAGCTTTGGACGATGTGGCGATAGGCTCTTAGGAGGGTTCGCGCGGGCAGATGAGGGAAGGCGACATGGCATCTTCGCAGAGATGAGGATGCATCGAAGAACGGGCTGGTAAACCGCGGCTCGTGTTTGAGGCTGGTGGCATTGACGCGGCCCAAGCGCTCCACTCTACCTTCAATAGTTTCGTCGCTCCTTGCGCAAGGGAACACTTCTGCCGCTTGAAACGTCCTTTGCCGTTTGCGCCGACGATATCTCCGAGAAGCTTGTCAAGACCCAGGACATAAGCAAGCCCGCCAGCAAGGCACGTGATTTCATCAGCTTTCTGACTGCCGCCTGTGGTTGTTGGCTAGATTCTGGATGCAAGTAAGTGTACATATTAGGATAGTCGGTGTGTCGGGGAGCGAGAGGTCTCGTATGGAGGTTCGTGGACTCGTAATTACTTGCCCCCGCAAGGTTGAAGAATGGACATTGTCGGTTCCACTCGCCGTATCGTCCGAAGTCGGTGTGCGGATAGAGTTGTGTGGACTCTGCACACCGGAGCAACGCGTTTATCGGGGCGCCAAGCCGACTTACCCCTATTGGGGCGGGCACGAGTTGTCAGGCACGATCGTGTCTCTGCCGGACGATGTACCGGATGGCCTGCGCGTAGGAGACCGCGTTGCGGTGCTTTTAATGCGCAGATGCGGCCAATGTCGTGCCTGCCGCCTCGGACTGGACAACCACTGTGCATATTTAAATCCTAAAGCGAGAGGAGGGGTGCCGCAGGGGCCGGGGGGATTGGCCAATTTTGTGGGCGTACCCGCCTATCAGGTTTTTTCCGTACCTTCCTTTTTGGCTCCCGAGCGTGCCGCGTTAGTTGAACCTGTCGCCTGCGTGGCACGCGGCATAAATAGGGCGCGTGCAAAGGCTGGAGACACTGTGGCCGTCATCGGCGGAGGCACGATGGGCCTTCTCCATTCGATACTTCTGACAACCAAAGGATGCGACGTTTACCTTTTCGATGACGACGTGGCAACGCATGGGCCTGTGATGTCGACCGGCGCCCATGCAACGGGGTCAGTTCATTCTCTGTCTGATCCGAAACTCGTCGAGAAATTAACGGATGGCTGGGGCTTCGACTGCATCTTTTGCACGCGCTTCGGTGTCAGAGGCATTCAGGGGGCCATAGCTGCGGCGTCACGCGGTGCCAGGATTGTACTCTACCAATCGATTCCGACGTCCGATTTGTTATCGGTAGGCGCTAACTTTCTGCATTACCGGGAAATTGAACTGATCGGCACCATAGCCCAAAGCGCGGACGACGTGAGAAATGCCATTCGAACCATCGTTGAACATGCCGCACGCTTCGACGTGCTGCAGGTCAATCTTTGGCCCTCGTCAAACGCCCAAGAGGCATTCGAGCAGGCGCTCGATCCACGTGTTAATCGCGTGATGCTAGATTTCAGGTAATGCTTCTCAGCGTGCCTGCAGCGCGCCTGCAATTTCGTTGCCGATCGAGACTACTTCGACACTGTCGGGGAAATTGTCGGTACGTCCGACGCTGTCGGTCACAACGATGCGGTCGATCTGAGACCGTCCCCAGTTTTCGTTCAGCGACGGCGTGAATATGGCATGGGCTGCGGCAAGGGTTATCTTGCGAGCGCCTGCCGCTTTGAGATGTGCGGCGGCTGAAAAAGCCGTCTGACCACTGTTGATTTCGTCGTCAATCAGGATGATCGTCCGGCCAGCAACGTCCCCCAGAATCTCGACGCTCTCCCGAAAGTCATCATCGTCTCTGCGGTGCTTGCGCATGACAGCGAATGGGCAGCCGAGCAGGGCCGCCAAGTGCTCAGCTCGCTTCGCTCCGCCGAAGTCCGGTGAAACGACCATGTCGCCATCGACGGCCGCAGAACCGAGATGGCGAACTAGGGCGGGAGCGAACTGAAGATTGACGACAGGACAGGCAAATGCGGCGCACAGCTGAGGAACATGGAGTTCGAAAGTTATCAGCCGATCTATACCGAGCGTTTCGATAATCCCCGCAAGGATTCGCACCGGTACAGGTCCGCCGTCGAAGGCAGGGCGATCCGAACGCGAATATGGGAGGTAGGGAAGAACAGCGGTAATCGTGCGGGGACCCCGCGCCCGCACGGCACCAAGCGCTAGGAACAACTCGAAAAGACGATCATGAACGCTGTCAGGAAATGTTTGCACGACCACCACATTTCCGCCAAGCCCGCCGTCGCGCGGAGTGACAGCCATCTGGCCATTGCTGAACACCTGCGTGTTTAGGATCGTTATTCCTGACCGCGTGAGGGCCCGATGGACTGTTGACGCAAACTTTGCAGAGGTTTCGGTTGCTGCGATACGAAGGTCGTTCGCCGCAGGATCTGTACGATATGGTGACTCGGGCGCCATATTTACGCCAGCTCAAGATCGTTAACAGTGGGAATAGACAGCAGTTTGGGCAACACGTCGCCCCAATCATGTTGAAGTGGTACCTCGGTTTGATCAGGTCGAATGAGCTCTAGGAACTCGGACGGTATGTCTATCCCACAGATGCGCTTCATCTGCGTCAGGACGAAATATAACGCCGGCCTCATCTCGTATTTGTAACCTATCGCAGCGACCTCCGCCCAGCTAATATTCGCCATTTCTTTGTGTAGAACCGCATGAAGATCGCCGAACATCAATAGTCGAAGCGAATTATAAAGGAAGGCCTCGTGATAAAGCCTGGCCGAAAGGAACCAGACGGCGCCAGTCGCGGATTGGACCTGCAATATGCGGCCTAGACCGTTTGCAAGACGCACGCCTGACCATATGTCTTCGACATCGATGCCGACGGAGAGATTTACATGCATATCAATGAAGATGGGCATGTGCAGCTTCTTCGCGGAATCGATGTATCCCTTTACGTGGCGGTAGCGCAGCTGGCGTGGCACCGCGGGACCAGGGAACGGAGATTCAACGGATTCTATCCTTACAAACACCGGCAAGGAATAGCTTTCGCGGAAGGTTTCGTCATCGAGTTCCTTTCGTTCCGGATGCCAGTTGCCATTTGAAGGGTCGAAAATACCGTGCCGGTAGCCGAGATCGAACATGAGCCGCTGCACGCGCTGCGCGTCAGCGGGCTTGACCATGATGTCGAGATCGGTCATCGGCCGTAGGAGTGGATCGGGATAGTGGAGAAGCGCGAGATCTGGTCCCTTCACCAGGAACCAGGCGATGCCGGCCCGATCCAGCGCATCCATGATTTCTGGCAGATTGCGAAATTCGAGTGCGGACCTGACCTTTGACATGACAGTCCAGCACTGAACGTAATGCGCCGCCTCAGTAGGCAATAGTGTCAACAAATCGAGGCGGCGCAAGTGATTCTCAAGCAGCGGCACCGTCCGATTATGCTCGGCGCGCCATACCACATAGGGCCAGTTGACAGGCTCCTTGCAGAGACGGACCAAACGCTCTTCATCCTCGGGTCGTAGGTAGGCCCGGCAGGTGATCAGCAAAATAGAGTCTTCTGGTGACAACCGAAGCATCGCGGAGACTCCTGATACGGCTGCGTGATTTATTTCGAACTTTCCGGGCTGCCGAATTCGGCTAGTGTCTGCCTCAGGTCGGCGAACTGTTGTTCGAAGGAAGCGAAACTCTGGTCGACGTTTTGTCCAAGCAACTGTTCAAGGCTGAGCGTTTCTTCAGCGCGTTCCTCTTGTCCAGACATAAGCTTGTAAACCGAACTTACCGGCAGCAATCGCGACAAGAGTTCACCACCGCGGCCCGTCTGGGCGCTGTCCCGAATTTGCCGGATGCAACTTTCGGCAAGCAATCCGTCAATCACGATTACCAGCTTGCCATCCTCTTCGTCAACGGCGTAGCCAAACAGTCGGGAACTAGCCATTGCCGCTACCTCTGAACCTTCTTGAGGTCTTCCACTTCACTGCGTATCTGCAGCAATTGTGCCTGAGCCGAGAGAAGTTTGGCGAATGCGGCGGTAACCGCCTTTGCCGATTGTGTGTCGGAACCAGTCATCCTAACCGGTCCTCGCCCAATGCGGCGTCCTACAAGACCTGAATCGGCGGCGCGCGGCCAATTGGCTTTGCCAAATTTCTTCGAGGCGGTTATATCAACGTAGTAGTCTTGTAGTTCGCCGTTAGCAGCGAGTGAGCCGGATTTCGACCGTTGCGATCTGCGTGACACCTTTAGCGATTGCTCTAATTTTACAAGGCCAGCCGTCAATTGCTGAGCTTGGTCATCCAAACCCGCCTGCAGCCGGGCGAGTCCTTCCGCAAGACGAGAAATCACCTGGGCTTGCTGGGCGGCTGCTTTGTTGCCGGATCGTATCGCGTTGTTCGCAAGTGTGTGCGCCACACCCGCCGCACCTCGGAAAGCTCTGCTCATCCTCAATCCTCCACGTTATTTTTGTTGACCTGGTTAAATTACGTCGTCGACACAGCAATTATTACGTCGCGCCTCCTGCGTTAGTGAGTGTGTTGCGCAGCAGCCGCGATTTCCTCCGAGAAGTTATAGACAGGAGCTTCGGCGGCGGGCCGACGCTCTTTCGCTATAACTCCGCGGCGGTAGGTGGAATCTTTCGTCGGGTCCACCAGGGCGTACTCCGGAAAACCTCCGTTATTGTAAAGTTCCTGGCACAGCGGATAGGGCGCGTCCTTTTCACCATAGTGCGACCAGCTACTCATCTTGCAGACGCCGCGACAGACTGGATAAAACACGCAGTTGCCGCAGACGCCCTTAACCTCGCCACTCACCACCTCGCGTAGCTCATGGAAGAACGGGCTGTTGCGCCAGATTTCCATCAAGGGCATTTCGAAGGCATTGCCGGCGATCATTTCCGGATCATCGTAGGAGGCACTGCACATCGAAACTTGTCCGTTCGACAGTATGCCCAGTACGTTGTCGCCCCAACCGCAAGTATGCACGCCGTTCAGATACTTGAGAGGCATCAGAGCCGGCGGCAGAGTCATGTATGCAGCGCCACTCTCAAAATGGGGAGATTTCAAAAGATCGCCTATCAGTAGCTTGCATTCCTCCAAGCTTATCGCATTGTCCTCATGGCTGCGCGCGTTGCCCATCGGATGTATGTTGAGCAGCGTCCGATGCTTCTTGATGCCCCAGCCGAGCACCAAATCTATAATCGAAATCACCTTGTCATAGTTGTTGCGATAGGCAGTCGTCGTTACCACCGTAGAGATGTCAGTTTTTCCAAGCCGCTGCAGGACAATCGCAGTCTTGGCGAACGCACCCGATTTTGCTCTGAAAGCGTCGTGCGCCTCTGGGTCGAAATGGTCGAGGCTGATGAAGACCGTCAAATTGGGGAGCCTACTTAGCTGCTCGATCGTGAACTCGTCAAAGAGGGTTCCATTCGTCTCGAAAACCAGCTCCTTCAGCCCACAGGATGCGAGATATTCCATGACTGCCATGAATTCCTTGTGAACCATCGGTTCACCCCCGGAAACCTTAACCTTGCGCAGCCCATTGGGCAGTGCTTGCTCGATCAGTCCTTGGATCGCCTCCAGGTTGAAATCAATGCCCTTGGCCTTGGGCCCGACGCCTGCGATATAACAGTGGTGGCATCCCAAATTGCACTTGCGGGTTAGAAACAGATAGATCGTTTTAATTTCGTTTTCCGAGACGACTCGTTTCGAAAGTTCACTTGTGACGAGGGCCTGTAGCGTCTGACTGGCTACATGCACGTCCTGCGGTGTCGAAAGCCAATCAGGGGTATTCATGCGCTTGCCTCCTTACGTCTATGTTGCTGCGCTAGCACGTCATCGCACTGATCACTGGTGCGTCGTCCAATTGACGCCTGCCTTTCAAAACTTCGATTTCGAGTATGAATGCGTATCCGGCGATCTCTCCGCCTTGGGACTTGACAAAATTCCCAGTCGCCCGAGCAGTGCCACCCGTCGCTAGAAGGTCATCAGCAATCAGGCATCGCAGGCCGTCACCGATGAGGCCGGCAGTTACCTCCAGGGTTCCGGAGCAGTATTCACAGCTGTATTCAAATGAGAGGACGTCCCCCGGCAGTTTACCGGGTTTCCTTACCATGATGAAACCGCAACCGAGCCTATCAGCCAATGAGGCGCCCAAGATGAAACCACGCGCATCAACCGCCAAAATGGCATCGATTTCTGTTCCCGACACTTGGCTTGCGACGGTAGAAACGACTTCGCCCAATGCACCTCTACCAGCCAGCATAGGCGCTATATCCTTGAACAAGATCCCGCCTATCGGAAAGTTAGGAAATTCTCGTAATGCTTCTACACCGGATTGGTTAATCCGTGACGCCCCGCTATTTGGAACAGCTACAATCATTTTACTATCCCCCACATGTAACCATCTAAGAGCCTCGTAAGGTGCGATGGCCTCGCGCACTTTGTGGCCAGCCACCAGATGAGGCCCTGGCAAGCTTATCAGCGGCGGCCGCCGCCGCGCCTACCACGTTCCTCCGGGCCGGCACGGGTCCGCTCTCTGACCAGATCACGCCGGAATTCGCCAGCGCCGCGAACAGATGAAACATCAGTCGGCCGCATAATGTTGTCTCCTCGAAAGCGGCTCCGATCATGATTCGTCCAGCCCTGATCTTAGTGCCGAGTCTACTTTACGTCGCTTTGGGGTTCGTCAGGACCTTGTCAAAAGCATCCTTGACCGGCTTTGAGATTTCCTCCACCGCCCTGCTTGAGAGCTCCCGGACTTCCTTGGCGTGCTGCAAACTTGTCTCAACGCGCTTGCGGAAAAAGGTCGACTGCTGTTCGAGGATCTGCGACGGCGAATTCGCGCCCAGCAAAGCTTGCAAATGTGAGAAGCCGGCCTCGGCGTCGGCTTGCAGTGCAGCGATCGTCTTCCACCACAATTCGTTGCCGAATAGACTTGTCGTTTCGAGGATCGGAGGCAGCATTTTCTGTGTCGCTTCAGCGCCGGACGCAAATTTCAAAAGAGCCTCTGTCACCTGCTTGTTCCCCTTTTCAACGGATGCGCCGAACTGATCTGGCACCTTGAGCGGCGATGACCCCGGGTTTTCGATCGTTTCAAATGATCTTTCGGAAATCTTGGTCATTGCATTTTCCTTCTCTTTGAGTTGGTTGCAAGCTGTGACATCGGGATTGACCCT
>NZ_NWSZ01000033.1:0-76333 GCF_002531885.1 Rhizobium sp. L9
ATCTTGGTCATTGCATTTTCCTTCTCTTTGAGTTGGTTGCAAGCTGTGACATCGGGATTGACCCTTCCGCCGGCGGACTATGCATGGCCGCTTGGTAGAACGCGGATCCGATGACGAACGGTCAGGTGGCCTCCGTTCCGTTCGTTTCATGAACCGGCATCATGCAGACTGCTTTCTGCCGCTTGTAACCAGGGATCAGCAAACACCATGCCAACTGCTCCGACGCGCCAAGAAGATGATTTTCTTTTATCAATGGGCGGGTTGAGGGCAGGTTGATGTGTATTTGACGGAGAGACCGGCGAACAAAACGTTCCAATCACGACAAACCTGACAAAAGTGGCGGATGCCCGACATTTGCGAGAAATGTAAAGCTGGATGATCCACGGCGCTCCGGTGCATAACTGGCGAGCGGGAAGGACACCGCTGCTGACCATCCGGTAGGCGGTAGCTCGACTCACCTTTAGAATGTCGGCGGCCTCGTCGAGGGTTCTCTCACCGCGTTCGGCCCGTTCACCTTCTCGATAGACGGAGATGCCGTGGATGTTGCGAAGACTGCAGACGTGGCTTCGCGTCCAGCTGGCGCCATGCCCTGTCCGCTTGCCGGATCGATTCAAGATCGCTGCGATCGACAAATCGGGCAACTGCCTCGCCAAGTTGCGAACGAGATCGACAACATCAGCCTTAACTGCCCAGCGGGTCTGGCCGATCTTGTTTTTCTTCACCGTCATCCGGGTGTGATCGCCACCCTGCCAATGAATGACGAGCGCCAATGTGTCGTCAACGGTATCGACAATGATTTCTTTGATCAGCAGCCGAATGATCTTTTCGCGTTAGACGCGTCGGGACCTGTCCCATGCCTTACTATAGATCGCTACCGAGCATCATCAATCTTGTACGGTCGTCGGCCGATAAAGCAGGCGTGTTACGGTCGGTCGAGAGCATCTCGAACTGGACCTCGAGATCACGCAATAGGATCAGCTTCTCATTCCAGCGCCGCTCCAGTTCGCCGGCGACCAACCGATTGCCCGGATCGACAGCATCATACTGGCGGCGCGCCCTGGCAGCCTCGTATTGTGCTTGCTTGATTAAGTTCTCGAGTTGCTGTTGATTGTCGCTATGACGCTGCGTGTGCGCCTCCATTGCCCGCAAGGCCGCCTCGATTCCCAGAGGTTGCAATCGCTCGAGCACCTCCTGCGCCACGGCCCGATCGACCCGCATGCCGCCGAACCCGATACAGTTGCCGACCGCCGTGGCGCCGAACGTGCCGCGACAAACATATCGCTGCGTATTGCCGCCTTTCCCGGAGTATTGAATGTGCAATCGGCGACCGCAGCGACCGCAACGGAATAGTCAGGCAACAAAGCTTGGCGCGCAGTTCAACGAGTTTGGTTGCCGAAAGGCGCGGCGCAGCTACGATCTCGATCGAACTTGCCGCAGGATCAAACATCCATGCCGGAATTTGAAATGAACCACCGTGTGCCAGAATGAGCAGATAGTGAACGCCTTCGTGCTCATGGCTGCCGGTTACCAAGACGGTTTGGTCAACCAGTGGATGGAAGGGATAGGTGACCCTTGCTTCAAACGTCGGAAATCCGGCATTATGAACCCGGCTCGGAAGGCGGCGGCAGGACTTGGGCGACGATCGCGACGCTGCTTCAAACTGCATTTTGCCGCGCGCGGCAAAAGCACGTTTATGCTGACCAGCAAACTATGCCGATTAACCGACTTTGCCAACGTTTCCGGCACCATAGCGGCCGCCTAGTCGGCATAGCTTAGGGTCTCTCCGTCGCGAAGGAGAGGACACATGAACGCAACTCAGGATCGCATCGCCCTATGCAGGAAGCTAGTCTACAGTCCACATCGGGACGACGATGCACGTGGCACTCGCTAAGCCTGTTTCGGGATCTGATCGACTGGCATGTCGGCAATGGAATACTCCGCAGGATTTAAGCGAGGTTCACGTCGACCGCTTCCCTGAGCATCGTTTCAAACACTGGAGACCCGACTCGGGCGATTGATCGGCGCTCCGCCGCTCGCCTTTGGCGTTACGGGAGAATGGCTTAATACCGACCGCGCTTCCTATTCAGCGCAGTGAGCACGAGAAGATCGACGATGCTGGCCGGTCCCAAAAACGGGATGGCAGCTTCTAGAAGTCGATTGAACGAACCGGTCGGGACCGGCGTCCGCACGCGGTGCCCCACGGTCTGTCGGCCTCTGAATTCTGTTCTGCAGGTAAAGTCAGCCGACGCCGTCGCGTATCGCGACTTTGGAGCTCGTTGGGTTCGCTCGCCAGCCCCTTCCTCATGCGATGCGGCTCCGCCCCTTTGCAAGAAACGCTCCGGCGTCCCAATACTTTTGGCTTTGCTCGACGGCGCTGTATCCCGCAGCTTCGATAGCCTTGCTCCGAAACGCTTCCTGCGGGGTCGTCAACTCCTGCAGTCAGGCGCCTTCCGCCGCAGCGTTATGATCCGTCGGAGCCAGACTTTCAGCGGCTGTTTCCGCCGCTGACTTTATGGCTGCGGACCCTCACGGTTGAACTCTCCAACCCGGATTAGTGCCGGTCGAGTTCGGCTTCGACCTTCTTGCGACTGTTGCCTACGTTCTTCACGGTCTTCTTCACCGCTTCCTTGGAAATGCCTTCCTTCCGGGCTTCGTACTTCACCTCGTGATCCTGACCACCTGCGACGCGAGCACGATCCTGGCTGCGGGCTTTGGATGTCGTTGCCATGGTGAGATCCTCCTAATGTCGGTCCTTACGAACGGGCGCCGATTCAATAAGTTCCGGCCTCCGTTATGGTGAGGCGCGCTTCGGCGATGTCGCGGACGCGCTGCACATGGCCTCGGGCGAGATGGTTCACTTCGACGATGAGATCGCGCAAGGCATATCTGCGACCGCAGTTAATCAGTAGCGGACAATTCTTCCCAGGCAGTTGGTACGGCTCGTCGTGTGCCTATGAGCAAACCCATGGATTGATTGTCATAGAAAGCAGGACTAGAACAACAGCGCTAATGCAGGAGCGCTCGGCATCCGAACGCAGAACAAGATCGCGGCGGAAGCCACGCAAGAGCGTCTGCGAAGAGAAACCAAGCGGCTCGGCAGGTTGCGGCTAACCTCTGACCGAGTCGGCACCACGAAGGAGCCAACCCATCGGGGACAGATCCCCCTCAGCCGCTACATCAACGTGATTTGGAGTTTGGAATGGATCAATTTGCTACCGCCGACAACACCTCCGCAGCCGCTCGTCGCCGCGAAGCCAGGATTGCGAAGGGCTACAGCCTTGAGGACCTGGCCATCGCCACCGGACTTACGGTCGAGGAAATCGCAGCGGCCGAGGAACCCCTTCAGATCGTGCCTCAGCACCACCTCGAGCGCATTGAGCATGTGATCTCATAGCTTCCGTCACCACCGGCACGCGGTCCCGGTTTAGGGGCCGCAGTCAACCACGGAGGGCGCGGAACGAAAGATCGATGCTCTATGGGACGTCCTAGGCGCATTGATGCTCCGCTTCACGCCGACAGAATGCGCAAACTACTTCAGGGCTGCTGGATATGACCCGGATTGAACAGGATTTGCTCTAGTCGATATTGCGTCCAATTGAAGTGTCATCCGCCATTTTAAGATAACTGCAGAATCACTTAAAGAGAACATGGCACCAATGATCGCACAAACAACCGGTCCGCTTCTGCCAACCGACGCAGTTCCGATTGTCGCGATGTTCTTCTACGATATGGCGCAACTATCTGCTCGGTGGCTTAGGTAAGCCACCGCCGTTCGCGGCTTGTGGCTACTCATCCTGCCGGGCTGCGCTGTCCGTCGCGTCACGCGCCGCACCCAATCGATCGCGATGCTGATGCCAATGCGGAAGCGCTTGGACGCCGCCCGGCACCACACCCCTCCTGTATCACCGCTTCTACAACTTCTCGCGGTTATTCGAAACAGGTCTCGCCATCCAGCTCAGCCTCCTGACCGGCCAGAAGGATGAATCTGATTTGCGTCATAGGGAATCCTTCTCACGGGTCTACCTAAAATCATCCCGCTCTAAGCTTACGCGCACAACTCGCGGTTCAGCATGAACTCGCAACATCTGTTTTCCGGTACGAGGGTCATACCTCGATGCGATCGTCAAGCAGCCCGATCTGTCAAAGCCGCGACTATCTCTTCCAATGCAAATCTTAGGCTATCACTCAGCTTTCGATCTTTTTGCCAAACGACGACGTAGTGATATATTGCCCCTGGATGAAATCGGCGGAACGCGACGCCGAAGTCAGCATATTCTCTCGCGATGATCTCGTTCGTAATCGAAACGCCGATCCCTGCCATGACATAGCCGATGTCGTGGCCATTGGCGTCATATTCCACGGCGATGTCAGGAGCGGTTCCCATATACCGAAGGGCATTGACGCTCATTTGGTGAGAGGCAAATTGCGGGTCGATATCAATGATCGCCTCACCGGCAAGATCTTCGGCAGTGACAAGCTGCTGTGCCGCAAATCGATGGTTGACCGGAAAAAGACATACGTTGGTGGCCGAGCCGACCGGCACCCAATCAAGAATGCGCTCATCAATAGGCAATCGGGAGATGCCAAGATCCGAGCGGCCGTTTAACACATGATCTGCAATCTGCTCATACGTGCCTGTTTTCACCTGAACGGCGTAAGAGCGGCTTCTCTCCCGAATCCTTTTGACCACTTTCGGCAAGGTCGCGAAGGAAAAAGTGCTTGGCGCCGCGATGCCGATCATTCGCGTATCGTTGTTCCGCAGGAAGTCGATTGACGGTCCGATCCGATCAAGTCCGGCAAACGCCGCGTCGATTGTGCGCAGAAATTCCCATGCCTTGACGGTGGGGATCAACCTGTTGTTTTCCCGGCGGAAGAGCGCGAAGCCGACAGTCTCCTCTAGCTGCTTGATGTTTTGGCTGACCGCCGGCTGGGTTATTCGCAACATCTGCGCTGCGAGCCTTTCCGAGCCGGCGCGCATAACCTCCCGCAATATTTGAAGGTGGCGGATCTTCACTCCGGAGTCGGTGATTTCCATGGCCGGGAATCTCAATCGTGGTCGAGCGACGCGCCTCATAAGTTGCGCTTATCAAAACTTCCTGAATCTTATAAATTGACGGCGGCAAGTCAAAGTATATTTTTGACATACGCCAAACTTAGAGCGCTGGTTAAGCTAATAAATCCAATCTACCCTCGGTTAAATCTCGGCAAGCTCTTAGTATATGTCGGGAGAATACCTTTCCGATTTCGGTGCGCTCGCTAGAATATTGGAGACTTTCATTGTACGCATTTGTAGATCAATTTTTATCTGGATTGAAAAACACACTTTTAGTGTTTGCCTTGAGCTGCGCTTTCGGGACCCTATTAGGTTTGCTTATTGCCGTTCTCCGCAACTCGACCCGCAAGTCGGTTTCATCGTGCATGCGGGGCTACACGGGCATCATCCGGGGTGTTCCGGAACTTCTGATCATCCTCCTAACGTATTTCGGCGGAACCGCCCTTTTGAGCGCGATTGCCGGTGGCTACATCGAGATTAATGCATTTGCGGCCGGTGTCGCGGCACTGACCGTCGTGTTCAGTGGGTACGCCGCGGAAATATTCCGTGGTGCGATCAACGCGGTTGCACCAGGCCAACGAGAGGCTGCAGCGGCGCTCGGGCTTTCGAACGCGCAGATTTGGTTTCTGATCATCATTCCCCAGATGATCCCGATTGCTCTGCCGGCATTCTGTAACCTTTGCATCTCCTTGATAAAGGATACATCGCTGATTTCTGTCGTCGGGCTGACGGACGTCATGCGCGTCGCCTATATTGGCGCGGGCTCACTGCGCGCTCCGCTCCCCTTCTATCTCGCAGCGTCTGCAATCTACCTCGCCCTCACAAGCCTGTCGCTTCTTTCGTTCCGGTTATTGGAGCGCCGCTATTCGCTCCCGGCGATGAAAGGTTGAGGCAATGAGCATGACCATCGCGCTTGAAGCGTTTCTCACCCTTCCCCGCGGCCTTCTTCTCACTCTGGTTCTGACATTCGCATCGCTTGCCGCAGGCTTCGCCGTCTCGGTCCCGCTCGCCTTCCTACGGGCATCATCAAATCCGTGGGCTTCCGCGCCCGTGCTGGCATATACCTATGCGTTCCGCGGCACGCCACTTCTGGTTCAGCTTTTCCTGATTTACTACGGGATTGGCCAGCTTCCCCTCGTCCGCCAAAGCTTTCTATGGGCCGTGATGCGAGAGCCATTCTGGTGCGCCTTCATTGCTTTCACCCTGAACAGCGCCGCCCATACGACAGAAGTTCTGCGCGGCGGGATCCAGGCGGTCCCGCGTGGGCAGATTGAAGCGGCCAAAGCCTTGGGCCTTTCCCGTTTCCACACTGCCCGTCTTATCGTGTTCCCTTTGACCCTCAGGATCGCTCTTCCCGCCTATGCAAATGAGGTGGTTGGAATGCTGAAGGCAAGCTCCCTCGCAAGCACCATCACGCTGCTTGAGGTGACCGGGCTCGCCCGACAGCTGGTGTCGGAGACATTCGCCCCATACGAGGTCTTCATTGCCGCGGGGGCTTTCTATCTGCTGCTTACCCTCTTGATCACGCAAGGTTTCCAGATGCTGGAGACGCGTTGGACGCCGACGGCAAACCGTCCACCGCCGGCGCAACCTGTACCTCGAAGAGCGAACGGAAAGCCGCCTCTCGCCTCGGCTGAAACTTGACGCCAGCCCACATCCCGGACGCCAACAATCAAACTCAGCAATGAAAGGAACATCGTCGTGAAACGAACACTTCTGCTTGCCCTGTCTCTTGTCGTCTGCGCCAACAACGCGGGAGCAATGGACAGGAAGACACTGACAATCGCCTCTGAAGGTGCTTCGCCGCCCTGGAATGCCATCACCCCCCAAGGGGAGCTCGCCGGCTTTGACATCGACGTCGGCCGCGATCTTTGCCGGAGGATGAAGTTCGAGTGCACTTTCGTGCCTCAGGACTGGGACGGAATCATACCGGCGCTCACCGTTGGAAAGTTCGATGCCATCATGTCGGGGATGGCGATAACTGAGAAGCGGAAGAAATCTATCGCTTTTTCCAAGCCCTACGCCGGAGGTTTCAACCAAGTTGTCATACGCAAAGATCTCAATCTTCCGCCCACGGATACGTTGGCCGAGCTCGACCTCACAACTATCGACCCTGAAAAGCAGGCAAAGATCGAGGAGCTTCGAGCCGCTCTCAACGGCAGAACTTTGGGCGTATTGCGATCATCGAATTCGGAAGCAGTGCTCAATGAACTGTTCGGAAAGGTCGCGACGATCAGGAGCTACGATTCCCAGGACAACATGCATCTCGATCTCGTGGCTGAGCGCATCGATGGCGGCCTTGCCGACTATTTCACCTGGAAAGCCTTCCTCGACAGCACGGATGGCGGGATTGCAACGCTCTACGGCCCGCGGCTCTCCGGTGGCCTGTGGGGCCCGGGTGTCGGCGTCGGGCTTCGGCAAGACGACGGCGAACTGGTTGCGGCATTCGATAGCGCCATCGAGGCCGCCACGAGCGACGGAACCCTGAAGCGGCTGAGCGAGCAATGGTTCAAGATCGATGTTTCGCCGCAGACATCGAACTAGACACTGGCTCTACGACACGCATTTCCCCCGAAGCCATAGCGCGTGAGCAGTCGGCAGTCCCAAAGATCGAAGGTAGACCATATGTCCGCACCCTTTTCCATTGCTGTCACCGGCCAGTCGCTCATCCGTCATGATCTTCGAGCGATCGGCGATCCACGGCTCGCTGAGATCGCCGAGATCCTCAAAGCAAGCGATGTTGCCTTCACCAATCTCGAGACGACTATCTATGGTCGTCATGGTGGATGGCCGCTCAAAGGCAGCTATTTCGGCGCTGCAGCGCCGGATGTCTTGGCGGCGTTGAAGGAGCTCGGTTTCAATAGCCTGGCTCTGGCAAACAACCATGCTTTCGATCTTGGACCGCCGGGGATCCTCTCGACGCTGGAGGAGGTTGCGGCACACAATTTCCTGCATGCCGGCATCGGCCACAACAAGCATCACGCTTCCACGGCACAGAAAATGACGTTCGGATCCCGAAATGTTGCGCTGATTGCCATGGACGCTGGGCCAGGCCCGTCTTTCATGTACGCTGAGGACGCAACTGAGGGCAGGATAGCAAGGCCCGGCATCAATAGTCTGAAAGTCTCCAGGGTATTTGACTTGGAAGCGGGAACATTCGACTTGCTTCGCTCCATCCAGGAGCGTCTTCTAAGTTCGCCCTTGGAGCGCGCGAATTATGCCCAGCCGGAGGATCCGCCTGATCTTCATGGCCAAGACGAAATTGATTTCTATGGAACCGTGTTTTGCAGATCAGATGAGACGGCTCGCCGCATCGTGGTGGACCGGCACAGCGCCTCGGCTCACCTTTCGGCGATTGCGGAAGAAGCGGGCCGCGATACATTCGTCATCGTGTATTTGCATCATCACCATTGGGAGCCGAACTGGCAGCAAGTCCCCGCCTGGGTCCGGGAATTTGCGCACGATTGCGTGAACGCGGGCGCAGGCCTCTTTGTCAGCCATGGCGCTCCGGTCCTTCAAGCGGTCGAGATATATCGGAATACGCCAATTTTCTACGGCCTTGGCAACTTCCTCTTCCATACGGAAAAGGACGAACAGGAATGGAGCCCGCCGGAGGTGTGGAGAAGCGTCATCGCGACCTGCAATTTTGAATCTAGCGGACGGCTGGAGAATATCCGCTTGCGCCCGATTGTGATCGGGGGAACCGAGGCTTTATCCAATCCTGCACACGATCGCCTCCCCTTCCCTGTGCTTGCCGGTGGCAGAATGGCGGCAGATATCCTTGACGATCTTGCCGACCGCAGTGCCGGTTTTGGCACAGTGCTATCTCGGGAGAATGACATCGGGCGGATCGCCTTGTAGATGCGAAAGCAGAACGCGCGGCAGACGGTTACCCAAAGTCAACGACTGGCTGGCTCTCCTGCCGCCTTTTCCTGTTGTTCTCCTAGCGATCAAAATCAGTCTTTTCAGGCGTCTCTTCGTCGACAATCGAGCTGACGAGGGCGACGACGCGACTGCGCACACGTGGGGAAAGGAGCAAAACGTCTTCTACCAGCCGTCGTCCTTCCGCGGTGGAAATGTAAGCAATCCTCTCATCAATCTCCGTCGTGAGTTGTTGGTCCTGAAAGCTTTCGGGATCTGGGAGGCCTTCGAAAAACATCGAAACAGAAATTTTGAGGCAATTGGCAAGCTCATAGAGCATGGAAGCGCTAACGCGGTTCTTGCCGCTTTCATATTTCTGAACCTGCTGCAAGCTGACGCCGATGCCGGCGCCAAGATCGCCCAGCGATACATTCGATTGCAACCGGCGAATACGGATCTGCTGCCCGACATGCAGGTCTACCGGATGCACCGACGCACGCGCAATATTCTGCGCGGCCCGCGCTCGCCTCGACGATCGGACTTGAAGGGCTGCTGTAAAATGATTCATGGACTACACCCCGTGTGGAGAGTTTCACGCGGTACGCCCCCGCGGAATAACTCGCTCAACCCACTGATCGGGGAGTTAGAACACCGTACGAGACGGCCCTATGGCCTTTAGTTCCGAGGAACCTGGACATACGCCACAGGCTCCTCGACCGAAGGTCAAGGAGTTTGGTGCCGTATCGGCCGGCACCAACCGCTCGTAGGGGGTTCTAATCCCCAAGGCAGCGCGTACTGCCTCATCAAAAAGAATAGTTGAAATCCGCGCGGCGTTCAACCGAATTCTTCACAAGATTCAATAGCTTCGCCCTACACGTAGGCGTACGTCCCGAGACCCCGTTAGTTGTCCTTCGGCAGCGAATGATCGAAAGGGCTATCGCAATGCGATCAGCAAAATACCCATTGCGGGCAATTCCTGCCTATCCTCCCAAAGGAGTAGGCCGCCGTTAGCTCTGCCCACAAGGGATCCTGCGTGAAACTCGAAAAGGGTCCGCAGGCTTCGACAATGCTTTTCTCGCCAAAGCGATCGAGAAGCGTCGAGATGCCGCCCTGGCCGAGCTGATTCAGCATCGAAAACGGCTCGCATGGCGAGGAGATGACCCGATGGCCCCAAACCCCTGGGCGTTCGTCTTTTGACAGTGTGTTGAGAAGCTGCGGGTCGCGATTGTTGTTCTTCAAAGCCTCGCAGAGCGCCCAGCGCATCAAAGGATAATAGACTGCATGTCGACTTCCCCCCAAGACGCGCACACCAGGCAGGAGCGATGTCACGATGAACATCAGCAGAAGGTTCGGCACGATCCGGCCCGCCTTCAGGGCTTCAACAAGACTTGCCGGCGAAAATTTGACGCGGATATCTTCCGCCCCTTTAGATCGGAGAACGGCGCCATCCAGCCAAAGTGGAAAGAGCCGCCCTTCTATGCAGCCCCAAAAGAAGTGGGTCGAATTTTTCAGCCAGCCTCGCCAAGCCGTATCCGCGAGTTGATCGATGCAGACGAGGAGCCGCATGGCGAATGCTGTGTCCTCGACCAGTGAAGTTCGCAGCCAGGATCTGTCGTCGGAAAGATGATCCGCGACCAGATCGGCAACGTCGCTATCGTCAAGCTGAAGAAAGTCGACTTGGCTGTCAAAATACCGCTTCCAGAGGCAAAGATTTGCTGCCTTGATTGCTTCTGCCGCGGACTGGAATTCGTCGGCAGGCAAAAGTTCTCGCAAGCACGAAACTGCTTCCAAGTCAGGACCGGGCCTATCGACATTCTGGAGGTGGAAGCGATAGCTGCTATTTCTACCGAGTATACTGTAGGGGATCATCTTGCTGCGCGACAAGCCGAAGACATTGACCGCATCGCCATTGATCTGCAGCCAGGCTGGACCCTTGCGGCCCCGCTCTACGAACTTCACCGTCGAACAGGCATAGGAGATATAACATTTCCTGCCACGGGCGCGGAGCCCCATCAGGGAGAACAAATGGGTGTAGAATGCGTCTGGCTCGATCAACAGGTGGAGGTGGGGACCGCTCTGAAGCACCGGAGCGGCTTCGATTTCCCTTTGAAATCTCGATACCGCGCCTGCCGAAAAACCTCGACATTGCGCGACGGTTCCGACCCACGACCGCAACAGCGACATGGCGTGCCTTCTCGCGGCGCATTCTGATTGATTGGACTCAACGGAAAATACCGCCTTTGCGTAGTCGTTCAACGATCCCACGCCAAACTGACGCATCCACGGAAATAGTTCAAAAATGAGGGCCAAAACCTCTTCTTTTGAGACCAGCTCCTTGTCGATCAATGTCTCCATCCTCAGACGAGCCGGCGTTCAAGCGGCTCTCCTCTATCCATTCTGAAACGAAAGAAGAGCGCGACGGCAACCATCAACGACCCGAAGAGTCCGAAAATCTCCGAAGGTAGAATTGCATCCCCGATGGCGCTGATGATGCCATACGCGAAAAGCCCGATCGCAACACAGATCGTGTGGACTTGGCTTCGCACCCGCCCCAGCATGCCGGCCGGAACAGTCGATTGAATCCGTACATCGATCAGAACCCGCGCGATATTGTAGCTCAAGCCCAGAACCATCATTTGGACAAGTGCGGATGGAAGGCTTTGGAAAGCAAAAAAACCGGAAAGAACAACGCCCTCGAGCGCCGAATGGAAAAGGACTCTCTGCCGTCGCGAAACTACGCTTCCAAAAAGCAAGGCCGCACAGCCTGCAATCGAACCTAGAGCCCAGGCCGCCTCGAGATAACCGAACTGCAGCGCTGACCCCTCGAGTTCACGAATGACGTATGCGGAGCCGAGTACGGAAACAAGCATGCCCATGGCATAGATCAGCGCGTACATGACAGCGAGGGTCTTCAGGGGGTGAAAGGAGAAGGTCGTCGGCATGAGATCAAGGCAACGGATGCTTTCGCTCTTCGAGCCGCGTCGAGGGAAGGAGTTCCGCTGTTGGCCCAGCATAGCCAACCACCCCAACAGCGACAGACTGAAAAAAGCGCTCGGCAGGATCGGCGTCAGATCCACCCGGATGGCGGCGAGGGTGAACCCAGTCACGATGGCGGCGATCAAATTACCTGCCTGCATGGCGATATAAGACACCGAGTTGAACGAACCAAGGTTCTCTGGGGGTACGAGAGACGGGATGATGGCTTGCAGCGCGGTTGAACAAGTTCTGTCGATAATCGCGAAGATCGTCCACGATGCGTAAAGAACAATGAGCGGGTCGCAGAACAAGAAAGCAAGTCCGGTCATCACCATTAGCAGCAACCTGGACAAATCGCAGCCGATACAAACGAGACGGCGGTCGAATCGATCAACAAGGGCGCCGCCGACATTGCTTGTCAACAATTCGGCGGCACTGCCGAGCGCCAAAAGGATAGCAAGAGCGCTCGCGCTACCGCTGACATCGACCGCGATCCAAGCCACCATCACGAAATATGCATTGCGCCCAGCTGCGGAAGCCACAACGCCGAAGAGATAGATGTGGCGGGCGGAATACCGCCCAATCAGGCCGCCGACCGATATACCCACTTCATCCACGCTCCCTGCTGGATTGGTTCGTGAGGACATGCTAGTCGTCTCGGCAGCCGAGGGCTTTCATGAATTTGATATTTTCTCTTGGTCAGAACCGGGTTATCCCTTCCAGAGCGCCCGATACTCAGCCGGTGAAAAGCCGGTTTCGCGGCGAAATCTGGTCGAGAGGTGGCTCCCGCTGGAGTAGCCACAGGCGATGGCGATCTCGGTCACGCTGATCGCAGTCGTGCGGAGAAGGTCGGTCACGCGTTCAAGACGGCGTTGGTTATAGAAGCCATAGGGCGTCGAGCCTTGCGACTGCTTGAAAGCGCGGGAAAAATGCTCGTAGGTCAATCCCGCCTCTTCAGCCAGAGCGCGCACGCTTGGAGGTCGATCGATGTGAGCTTCAATCCGCCCTATCACGCGCTTGAGAACGGTAGGCGACAATCCTCCTCGAGACAATCTGCCAGATGTGCCGGAGCGGCGCTGCAGAAGTCCGAAGATAGCCGCGAGATGCCCTTCCACGATCACACTCCCCATGGAATCGTCGTGTGAAAGTTCTCCGGCAATCTGCCGCGCCAAGCATTGGATCGGCAGATCTCTAAATCCAAGCTCCGGACGCAAGGTGCCGACGCGCGGCAGCTTAGTCGTGAGGTTTGAAAAAAAATCCTGCGTCACGGTTATCATAAGATAACAACCCTCAGCATCCCCTTCATCCCAACCGCTCCAATGGCAACCGGGCGGAATGTAAACAAGCGAGCCGTCTGGACGCGGACTGAACTCGACTCTTCGTCCGTCCAGAAAGTTTTCGCCGGATGCCGCCGTACCCCTTATGTTGAGGAAGATCAGGTGGTCATCCGCGACAACGTCGATAACCTGTCGCCCGAGACTGCGCCGGCGAACGACATCTGCGCGGGCATGGCTCCAATGGCCTTGCTGGTGAAGGATGATCTCCCCTTGTGACTTCTTCATCCTCTCGGGGTGAATTGATGGAATGATCCCCACTCGACAGCTGCTCCCTTGAAAAACCGGCGTGGTAGCGACCCTACCTCACCCCAAGTTGTCAACAAGCCAGGCTTTAACCTCAGGTCGAATTTCATGTCAATTTCATGAAAACCAATCAAAATCGTGGATGCGAAAACATGATGTTCGCGATCATCTTCTGCCGACATCATCGCTGACGGCACAATCTTTTCGGGATGCGCGATTTCCTCCTGAATCCCAAAAACGCGATGGTGCGAGAGAAAGGCAGGCTTTCGCATGCGTGAATTTGCCGACTTCATTGAGGAGTGCGACCGCGCCCCTCGTCTTAACGAGCTTACTGAGTTTTTTTCGACGACCGCATCCGGTGAGGCCGGAATGCCTATCCGTCCGCCTGAGCTCGATCGCCGCTTGTTCCCAGTGGACATGACGTTCAGGCGCTTTTCAGCCCTTCATCCGCTGCGCCAAGGTCCGTTTGATAAGCACTACTTGAGCAGCATACCCTACCGGCTCGAAGAAGAGTGCCGTTTAGGCAGCGCGATCCTCAAATACGCGCGGGCCAGAAAGGGTCAACTGCAACTCTACACGCTAGGTACAGCCGAGGGGACGATGGCCCGTGTGATCGGCGAACTTGGCAAGGGCAGGATAGAAACGCTGTCATGCAGTCCCAACGTCGAAAACCTTAGAAGCTTCTATGCCTATGGCGTTCCTCCTCATGCCATGTTTTTTCACGGACCATTTCATCATTTGACATCGCAAAGGGTCCAAGAAGACGTGGAGCTCCGAAAGTTTGGCAGCGGTTTCGATATCATCCTCGAGGACACGACTTTCCAGATGTATTCGCCAAATCGCTTCGATCAGATCCGTTTCGTCTCGCAGCATCTCAAGACCAACGGGCTCTTCATGTTCGTCGAGAAGTTCAGGCATGAAGACGACGAGGAATATCGGCGGCGGGAACGCCAGAAGGACCATAGCTTCAAAGCTCGCTTCTTCAGCGCGTCAGATATTAGCGCGAAGGAAGAGACGGTGCTAACGCGAATGGATCGAAACGAAGTCACCCTTTCGGAGATGAGCGAAACACTACGCCGGTTCTTTGGACACTCATTCGTCACCTGGAACAGCGGCAATTTCTACACGCTTGTCTCCAGCAACAGTCAGCAGAATCTCGACCTGTTCCTATCGAAGCTGTCCCCACCCGCGATTCCGGCAGAATATGTCTATGCGGACCTTCCTTACCGCCTTTACCCGGAATCCGACGCAAGGCGGCTATCGGGGCGATCCTGGACCCTTTAGCGACTCCTCATCGTCACCGTCGCGTGAGTGCAACTGCGTCACGTCTTCACGAGCCTCAACTGGAACAACGTTCGCGTCAGCAGAAAGCGCTCCATCACGTTGAGCAGCCCTCAGCGCTTTGCCATCTCGAAAAGCCTTTTTTCTTCAAACGGGCAGGAACAGCATGAAGAAATCGATTGGCGAAGTCCGTCACTTCGTTAAGCTGAGCCCGCCGGGCAACGCGCATCTGGTCCTGCCACGAGGGCCATCAATCGCGGGTGAGGAAGATGTTCCAACGGGCGTTCATGTCGCCGAAGCGTGTGTCGCTATTCCGCGCACGCAGCACGTTGCCGACAAGATCTGCACGCAAATCGAGGACTTCTACCAATCCCTCGTCGCCGTGGGACCTGACAGGCTTCTAGCTTTCGAAGGTGGAGGCGCGATCATAAGGCCGACCAGTGAAAGCCTGTTCTTCACGGTCTCAGCGCGAGACCTCGTCACATTCTGTGGCATCCGCGCGCTGTTGGAAGCAGGCTTGTTTCTGGCCACGTCCGTGTCCGAGGGGGCTATAGAGTGGCTTCACGCAGACAGCACGCGATCTGGTGAGACCTGCAATCGCCTCCACAACGACCGCTGCGGAAGGGACGAACAGTAGCTTCGACCGCTCCGCCACCCAAAGGAAAATCGATCTCGGGACAATCAGGTCGTAGTGCTTTTCCCATCGACCAACCATTTCGTCACCCCGCTTTTCTTCGAGTCTCAGAGGTTGATGCCGCGAGCGCGGCTAGCAGCCCTTTGGCGCCGCTCCACTATGATCTGCTCGCTGCTCTGCAGGCGGACAGTCTGCTGCAGGACCTTCAGCCGCTCCTGCATCGCCGCGAAAGCTCCGCGCTGCGTCGGTGGCACTACGTTGGCGATAGCCTTATCGCCTCGGACGAGGGCATTGCGACCAAAGCGCTCGTCGAGCGCTCGGCTGACAGCGGCAAACTCCCGGCCAATGCCCGGATCGAGGGAAGCGGCGGAAACACTCAGCTTCCTGCTGTCCTTGCTCACCTCGACCGTCAGGTGCGCCAACGCCTCTTCCGCAGCTTTCGAAAGAGCTGGAATGGCAACCGCCATGCGCCGCCGTTCGTCCGTGATAGCCTGGCGTTCGGCATCGAGGGCATTGAGGTGGGCCGCACCGAGCGCGCGCAGGCGCGCTGCAGCTTCCGGCACGGCCGCCACAGCCTCTTTCCGCTCTCGGCCGGAGGCCAGCATCCGGTCCATCAGGCGATCCGAACCACGCAAGGCGCCATAGGCGGCGGGATTGTTGGTCACCGCGGCTCCAATGCGCTCGGCGGCAAAACCTTTCTGGAGAAGTTCCTCGATCTTGCCGACGACTTCAGCCGGATCGCGCCAGATTGTCGTTGCCGCGTTCGCCAGTGCCGCACGCTGCTGACGGTAGAGAGGCGACGCAAGAGCCCGAGATCGCGCCTCGTCGTCAACGGGGACCTTGAACTCGGTGACGGCGGCGAGCATAGGGGGAATGGGAACGTTCTCCTTCCCCACCCCCTTCTCCGTCTCTGTCCTCAGATCGACACTGGCGCCGGCAACGATCTTTGAGCGATCCCGACGTTCGGCAAGATGCTGCTCGTCGGCAAAGCGTCGCACGGCTTCGAACAAGCGGGTCAGCTTTCCGCGCCATTCATCCGTGAGGTCCTCCGGCATGCGCTCGACAATATTGCGTTCAGCGATCACATCCGCCTTCGCGCTAAATGCGCTCCAGCCAAAGCGGGCCGTCAAAGCTTCGCTCACCGCCTTGATCTCCTGCACCACCGATCGATCTTTGGCGGCGAGCGCAAAGGCCGTCTTATAAGCATCGTCCCCGCCCTGGCTGCGCACCGCCTCGATCTCGAGAAGACGTGCCATCGCGCGTTCGGAGAGCGCCGGGATCGACAATGACATATGCGCGCGGCGCGTCTGCTCGCGCAGTTCGAACCGTTCGGCGTTCCTGCGGAACTCGGTCGCATGGGCACGGGCCATCGGAAGCAGTTCCTTCACGGCCGCAACAGCGACATTGCGCTCTTCACGCGCCGCGCGTCCGTCGACGATCAGCTCGGAGCCACGCAGCCGGCCAAGCCGACCAGGGGCTGCGGCAAGGTCGTCGGCGAGCCTGCGGGGTGCGACTCCGATATCCGACGCCAGTGCATTCAGGGAGATGAGCGCTGCATCCGGATCCCGGTAGATCTTCTGCAGCAGTGGCCGCAGGATCACCTCCCGCTCTGTCCAGGCCGGCGACGCAAGCTGCGCCAACCGCGCATCCTCCTCGACGCTGCTGACAAAGGACGTGGCCGGCGGGATCAGATAGGGTGTTTCATCAGCGCTCGCGCCCGAGACGTAGTGGGATGCAGTTCGCGCGTCACTGGATGTCGCTTCGACCATCGTCTGGCTCCGCTCTTCATTGTAGGCGACCCGCCGTTCCCGCTCGATGGCAAAGCCGAGCGCCACGCTTGCCCTCTCCCAGAGCTTTTCCACCTGCTCCCTCTTCTCGGCAATCCACGCCCAGCGCCGGGTAAGGCTTTCCTCCATCTCGGCTGCGGCAAGCGAGAGATGATCGAGCCCGCGGCGCCGGGCGAAGTCGTTCGCGTGTGCGCGGTAACTGGCCTCGCTCTCAAAATCGAGCGTCGTCGTCTTGGCACCGGAGCGCGACAAGCGTTCGACGAGCGGATTGAAGAGTTCCGGCCGATGACTTTCCCGCTCGATGCGCTCCTGTCGTGCGCTAGCGGTCTCGACCTGACTGGCCGTCCAGACGTTGCGATCGACCTCCCTCTCCTCGTAACGCTTGTGACCTGTCTCCTCGTCGACAACGGTAATCTGGACCTTGACCCGCTCGACACCATCCTTTCTGAGCGTCACGGTGTCGCCTTCCTGGATGCCGGCCTCCTCGAGTGCCTTCGGCAGGCTCACGCCCCAAAGCCGATAGACGGTTCCGCCGTCGGCCCTGACGTCGGCATAAGGGCTGTCGTCGGCATCCTCGTCATCGGGCCGGAATTTGGCTTCGCCGGTTTCGACAAGCTCGCCGGTCACACCCGCGGCATGATCGACACGCGGCTTGCGTCCCCATTCAGGTTTTGCCGCAAAATCTTCTTTGGCCGCATAAAGATCGACGCGGTCGCGATGCCTCGTCATCGACACATAGGTCAGATGCTGGTCCATCATCCCGGTTGCCAGCACGAAGGTGCGATCGACGGTAGCACCCTGCGATTTGTGGATCGTTGCGGCATAGCCGTGATCGACATGGCGATAGCTGTCTTCGCTGAAGACGAGCTTGCGGCCGTTGTCGAGCAGAACCGAAAGCAGCGGATCTCCACGCTTGTCGCCGGTGGAAACAACGGTGCCGAGCATGCCGTTCTTCACATACTGTGGCCCGGAGTGCTTGGCGCGCGGCTCAAGGAAGCGGGCGTTCTCCAGGAAGATGATCCGATCGCCGGCGGCAAATTCCCGTACGCCCCGCTCGCTCCGGAAGCTGCGGCTTTCACTGAGCGCTCCCTCCTGCGTCATCACCGATCGCAGCGCCTCGTTCAACTTGCGAACATCGTCGTTGGTGTGGGCCAGCACCAGCAGTTCATCACCGCGAAGGCGGCCATCCCCGCCCTCAGACGTTGATCGCTCTATTGCCTCTCTGCGCGCAGCAGCCCAGTCGGAGACGATGCGATCGATCGTTTCCTCGCGTGACCCTGCCTCGACCAGATGGCCATGCCGGGCATAGGCGTCGAGGCCTTTCTCGACCTCGCCGCGGGCAAACAGCCGCGAGGCATTACGTGCCCAGGCCTCACGCTGGCGGCGCACGCCGGCAAGCTCTGCAAAGCCGATGCGTTCGGTAATTGCCCGGAAGGCAGCACCGGCCTGGATCGGCTGCAACTGCATCGCGTCGCCGACCAGCACGACCTTTACCTCAGCCTCCTCGGCAATCTTCAGCACACGGGCCATCTGCTGCGAGGCCACCATGCCGGCCTCGTCGATCACCAGCACATCACCGCGATGGAGCGTGTCGCGCCCATTGGCCCAGGCCAGTTCCCAGGAGGCAAGCGTCCGCGACTTGATGCCGGAACTGTCTTGCAGCCCTTCCGCGGCCTTGCCGGCAAGGGCTGCACCGATCACCCGGTGTCCCTCGCTCTCCCAGGCAAGACGTGCGGCAGCAAGCAGCGTCGATTTGCCGGCGCCGGCAAGGCCTACAATAGCGGCAATGTCACCGTCACCGGTGACATGACGGACAGCATCGACCTGCTCTGCATCGAGCCGAAACGGATTCTTAGGATCGCCGCTCTCGATGCTCTCCACGCGTTCAATCGCCACCGTCACAATCCGCTCGGAAACACCGAAGCCGCGGCGCTCCGACAAAACCCGCGCCGACTGCGCCATGTCGTATTCGATGCGCAGCATCTCCCGCGTCGTAAACATCGCGGGCTCCGACACCTTTCCTGTCTCTGCCTCGATCTCCTGCGGCTTCAGTATGACCAGCTGGTCCGACGCCATCAGCCTGGCGCGGATGTTGGCAAAATCGGTGGGATCGTCGACATAACGATGCAGCGCCCTGGCGATGTCGCGCTCGTCGAAGGTAGAGCGTTCATTGCCGAGCTGCTTCAGCAAAAGCTCCGGCTCTGAAAGCAGCCGATCGGCCATCTCCTGGCGCCGGGCGAGATCAGCCGGCGCGAAGTGGAGCTCCCTGCCCTTCCTCGCCAGCGCCGCCTTCTCCGGCCCGAGATGTTTTTGCGCGATGCCGTCGAGGCCCTGTTCGGCATAGGAGCGACCGTCGAGGCGGATGTCATGCCCAGCAAGGGCCAAGTGCCGGTTGGCCGTTTCCGCCCAGGCGATCTTCCACGCCTTCATCGTTTCCTTGTCGCCCGCCCAGACTTTGTAGACGATCTTGCCGTTCGGGCGGTCCGGCGTGACGACACGCAGCGGCTTGCCGTCCTCACCAAGCACTGGAACCTTCTTTGCCCCGAACCCCTCCTCCGTCAGCGGCCGGAGCGTCGTCATCAGGTGGATGTGCGGGTTGCCCTCCTTGTCGTGATAGACCCAGTCGGCGATCATTCCTTTCGAGATGAGATTGTCGCGGATGAATTCGCGCACCAGCGTGATATTCTCGGCCCGCGTCAGCTCCTCCGGCAGCGCGATGATCAGTTCGCGGGCGAGCTGTGCATCCGCCCGCGTCTCGAAAGCGTCGACCGCATTCCACAGCGCCTCGCTCGCCTTGGCGACGAGTTGCCCGGCAATCGCCTCCCTGAGCCAGGTGGGTATCTGCCCCGGCAGCGCCAGTTCCTCATGCATGAGCTCCGACGCCCCGCCCCTGTAGCTGAACGACGTGCCGGCCTGCTCGTCCATCATCCGGGCGCGATGGCGATAGGCGGCAGCCGAGACGATGCTGCGTCCCGATCCCCTGCTGATCACCTGCGCTCTGACGAACATGATCGCCACCGGTGTCTCCAGACTGGCCCAAGCACGTCGCGACAGCGACGTATATTGCGCCCTCGAACAGATCGGACCGAAGGGCCGATGCCGCTTTTCCGGAACACGGCCATCGGCCGGAATTCCGGCTGCGACGTTTTCGACTTGATGGAAAATAGCCCATTTAACTATTTTATTCTAGTTAGTATAATCTGTCCGCTGAGGTTATTTTCAGGAAGGATGAATCACCGATGGCCACAAAATCATCGATCACCGACATAGACACCCAGATCGAAAAGCTGCGCGAGCGCAGGCGCGCGATGATCGCCAAGTCCGCCGAGCGCTTTGCGCGGGCCGCGACGAAGTCGGGCCTGGCGGAAATGGAGATCACCGACGAGGAGGTCGATCGCCTCGTCGAGGAGATCGCGGCGCGATTTCGCAAAGGAGAGAAGAAGGGGACTGATGGCGCATCTGTTTCGCCGCGTCGACCAGCAGCTGGCGTCGCTGGAACGCCGGCGGAGGTTTCTCATGACGGCTGATCGTAGGCACAAGGCGCGCGAAAAGTTTTTGCTCGGCGGCCTCGTCGTCAAGGCGGGAATTTCAAAGGCCGACCGGGCGTTCCTACTAGGCGGCTTTCTCGAATTGGCAAGGATCGCCCCGGGTTCATCGGAGCATCGGCGCTTGCGCGATATCGGCGAGGAGGCGTTCAAGATCTCCAAGCTCGACGGCGGTTCGCTACGCATCGCGGAGGCGGCCGAATGACCCCGCTAAGGAAACCGCGCCCGAGCCTGTTACTCGTTCTGGCGCCGATCGCCGGCACTGCTTTTGGTGCCTATGTCGTCGGCTGGCGGTGGCAGGAACTCGCCGCTGTCATGTCAGGCAAGACGGAATATTGGTTCCTGCGCTTCGCACCCCTGCCGGCGCTTCTGTTCGGGCCGCTCGCGGGGCTGTTGACGGTATTGGCTCTGCCACTGCACCGGCGAAGGCCGGTGGCCATAGTGAGCCTCGTCAGCTTTCTGGCTGTGGCCGGTTTCTACGCACTGCGCGAATATGGCCGGCTCGCCCCATCCGTGGAGAGCGGCGCGGTCTCATGGAGCCGGGCACTTTCCTATCTGGATCTCGTGGCCGTCATCGGCGCGCTGATGGGCTTCATGGCCGTGGCGGTCGCCGCGCGCATCTCGACCGTCGTGTCCGAACCGGTGACGCGCGCCAGGCGCGGTATCTTCGGGGACGCGGGTTGGCTTTCGATGTCCGCGGCTGCAAAGCTCTTTCCACCCGATGGCGAGATCGTCGTCGGCGAGCGCTACCGGGTCGACCAGGAAATCGTCCATGAGCTGCCCTTCGATCCGAACGATCCGGCGACTTGGGGGCAAGGCGGCAAGGCCTCGTTGCTGACCTACAAACAGGACTTCGATTCCACCCACATGCTGTTTTTCGCAGGATCGGGCGGATACAAGACCACCAGCAACGTCGTCCCGACGGCGCTGCGCTATAGCGGGCCGTTGATCTGCCTCGATCCCTCCACCGAGGTCGCACCAATGGTGGCCGAACACCGAGCCGGCGCCCTCAAGCGCGAGGTCATGGTGCTCGATCCGACGAACCCGATCATGGGCTTCAACGTGCTCGACGGGATCGAAGCATCCAAGCAAAAGGAAGAGGACATCGTCGGCATTGCGCATATGCTGCTGTCGGAAAGCCTTCGCTTCGAAAGCTCGACGGGATCCTACTTCCAGAACCAGGCGCACAACCTCCTGACCGGTCTGCTCGCCCATGTGATGCTCTCGCCCGAATATGAGGGCCGGCGAAGCTTGCGCAGTCTCCGCCAGATCGTTTCCGAACCGGAGCCCTCGGTGCTCGCTATGCTGCGCGACATTCAGGAGCATTCCGGTTCGGCCTTCATCCGCGAAACGCTCGGCGTCTTCACCAACATGACCGAGCAGACGTTTTCGGGCGTCTATTCCACAGCATCGAAGGATACCCAGTGGCTGTCGCTCGACAGCTATGCCGCGCTCGTCTGCGGCAATGCCTTCAAATCGAGTGATATCGTTTCGGGCAAGAAGGACGTCTTCCTCAACATCTCCGCATCGATCCTGCGCTCCTATCCGGGCATCGCTCGTGTGATCATCGGCTCGCTCATCAACGCCATGGTGCAGGCCGACGGCGCCTTCCAGCGCCGGGCGCTGTTCATGCTCGATGAGGTCGATCTTCTTGGCTACATGCGCGTGCTCGAGGAGGCGCGCGACCGCGGCCGCAAGTACGGCATCTCGATGATGTTGATGTACCAATCGGTCGGGCAGTTGGAGCGGCATTTCGGGAAGGATGGCGCGACGTCATGGATCGATGGCTGCGCTTTCGCCTCTTACGCAGCGATCAAAGCGCTTGACACGGCGCGCAACGTCTCTGCGCAATGTGGCGAGATGACGGTGGAGGTGAAGGGCAGTTCCCGCAACATCGGCTGGGACACGAAGAACAATGCATCCAGGAGATCCGAGAACGTCAACTTCCAGCGCCGGCCGCTGATCATGCCGCACGAGATCACCCAGTCGATGAGGAAGGACGAGCAGATCATCATCGTCCAGGGGCATAGTCCGATCCGCTGCGGTCGGGCGATCTACTTCCGGCGAAAGGAGATGGATGAGGCAGCTAAGGTCAATCGTTTCGTCAAACCCGTGCTATGATCGTGGTTTTATGAGCGGCCCACCTCGTCCTCGCCGGCATAGGCGTCGACGGCGTTTTCGAGTTCGGCAAAAAGCTCGTCGGGCATCGTTTCGATAGTGCCGACGGTGCGTCGGCCTGCCTGCCTGATCAGTTGCTGATAATCTTCGATATTGAGGAGAACCAGCCGGGGTTTGTTCCGCTGGGTGATCGTCACCGGATGACGCAGCGCCTCGGCGATGATGTCGCTGGATTTACGTGGGAGGTCACTGGTTGAATACGTCCCGCTTGGCTTCGGCATATGGGCTTCCTTGTTGCTATCGCTGGGATTTACAGCATTTACAACATTACTGCGATTGTTGTGAAACTTCGCAGCCGTCCTTCCTCGGCCCACTTGAGGGCCATCGGCAACTGAGAGGCAACCTCGTCTGTCGCCTCTCAGTATGTGAGATGGTGCTGCTACCACCATGACCAAACGGCGCGCCCCGCATAGACCGGGATGCGAGTTGCCAACGTGATATCCTTGATGATCGGCGCCAGCGAGCCGAGTTCGTCCGCAATCAGCGCAACGAGCTCAGGATAGTTGATATCGACGCCAGTGTCGTCGGCAGCCCAAGCGCTCATCCAATCGCCGCCGTTGACGCGGAATTCACGCGTGTCGTAATCAATTCGAGTTCGTCCAGCAGATTGATAGTGAAGCGCCCGAAAATCTCGATCTCGCCCTCCAGCTGATATTCGGCGAATTCATCCTCCCCGATGAGAACACTTCGTTCCAATTCCATGATGACGCGGATCCGATCGATTGCCGCGTCGAGCCCCTCAACCAGGCGATCGTGAAGCTCTCGCGAAAAATCGCTGTCGCAGCCGAAGCGGTTTGCCAGGACCCCGAGCCGGAAGCCGGCAAGCTTGGTGTAGAGCATGAGGTTCTGATCGGTTGTCACAATGTGATCTCCTTCATCTTGATGACGGAGATCGGCCACTCTGTTGCAAAGAGGGGTCAAGGACCGCGGAACGCGGCTCGCAAGCGGGGGAACCGATTTTTCCAGAGCGCAGTGAAACGCAGCAGCGGAAAAATTGGGGGAGACGCGCCGTCCTTGACGCCGGATTTGCTGGAGTAAAATTGGACGTCAGAGAGAGAAGAGACCCGCGGACCCGAAGGGGACGCGACCGTTTCCGGCGTGAGCCGGCAGCAGGTGTCGAGGATAGAACCCCGCCCCGCGGCTGGGCAATTCGCTCACGTCATTCCGCGAGAGGGGGCGTGACCGGAGGCGCAGACGGTGTTCGGGCTCCGTGAGCGGAGCGAATAGCACCCGGCCGGCGATTGGCCGGCTCGCCCAAATCCATGATCTTCGGCTTCGACGATCATCACAAAAATGAATCGGTGTGGGCCGATCGATTCATAAGTGTCGTTAGACGCAAAAGCTGGAAGAGGCGACTCTCCGTCATGCTCACTCAACCCTATCAGCTCTACATCGAACGCACGGACGCGACGAAAAACATGGCGCGCTTCTACGCGCTCGCAATCGAACCGACGTTGTTCGGCACACCTTGCCTGACGCGGCGATGGGGACGCATCGGAACGATCGGACAAGCCATGGTGCATCACTTCGACAGAGAGGAGGATGCAGTCCGTATGTTCCTCGAACTTCTCCGATCAAAACGGGCGCGCGGCTATAGGCCGAACACAAATGCCGGACGGGAACCCATGGTCCGCGCTGTCCGCGGAAGTCTTCCTGGTCCTTGCCGGTGATTATCGGCGTGAAGCGCAGCTTCGGGTCGACGCGCCGGTCGATCCGGCGCGCCGGCCCAGGCGAGGAGGCAAACGCCGCCCTCAGAAGGGTGGCGCGGCGTCGATGGCGCCCTCCTGCTCGGCGATCGCTACCCTCAGTTCGGCCCGAGCGATCTCCAGCTCCGCTTCGATCTGGCGGCGCTCAGCCGGATCGGCGTTTCTGAGCTCGGCCCGCAGTTCCTCAACCTGAATTTCGAGTGCAATCGTCATCGTCGTCATCTCCTGAAATGTGAAAGATGACGCCCGGGGTCGTGAGGATCGGGCCGGGTCAAGGATCGCGTCAGCGACCGGCGGAGCCGGCGAGCGGAGGAACCGATTTTCTGACGGTGCCCTTCAGGGCGCCGGCTGAAAATTGGAGGGGCCGCGAAGTCCTTGAGGCGGCACGAGCCTCACGGCAGACTTCAAGTATCTGGGCAGACAGGGTCCTTGGTCTCGTGTGGCACGACAGGAGGATTGAAAGCGGGCTCGATGCCCGCTTTCAATCCCGCTATTGCGCGCAAAACTTGAGATACGACGAAGCCGGCCCCGATTGCTCGGGGCCGCTCGCTTTGTTCTTCAGTTCGGGCTGTTCCAGAGGATCACCTTCTTGCTCGGATCGCCGCCGGGTGCCGGTGCGAGATTGCCGAAGATCACACCGATCTCGGGGGCCTCAAGCTTCACTGAGAGGTATTCCTCGCCGGTCTGCCGCGCGATGCGGTTCCAGGCGGCGCCGATCTCGAAGCCCGTCTTGCGGTGAATGACGCGGTAGTCGGGCGCTTCTTCGCTTGCCTTGCTGGCATTTGGGACGATGGCGATCGGGGCGTTGACCCGGATCGTGGCGAAGACGCCTTCGAGGATGCCGTCGGTCTTCTGCGTGAGCGTTGCGATCGTGGTGGCCATGGTTGTTGTCTCCGGTTGCTCGGGACCATTCCCGATGGCGCACGAAGAGACGGCCGACCTGCTGCGGTCAGCTCGCCTGAAAATTTTGCAAAATTCTATTTTCCACCAGGACAAGCGAACCGAAATCGAATTTTGCAAAAATTTCGGGCGAGTCTTACCCCTTCAGGGGTTGGCCGCAAAAGCAGGCGGTCGTCTATACGAGCGACATAAAACGGGAATGGTTCGGGGCAATCGAAGGCTGCGACAAACCATCATGGCCCCCCGGTCCAAGCACTGGGGGATATTGGCCGCGCACTCCACGGACGCTTCGCCCGCATGTCGATCAACATAATCCCTCGCCCGCTCCCGGCTGCGGCAGGCTGTGAGCACCTCGATAGCATTTCTGCTGATCGGCGAGGTCGCCGCGGCACCGCATTGCCGTCTGCAGACCGTGCTCCAATCCCGGGTGAAGCTGTTCACGCGGGTGTCGAATGAGTGATCTTCCCCAAACGTGCCCGCTCCCAAGCACCTGAGCCGCCGATGGGTCGCCAGGTACATCGCCATTGGCAAACACGCAACCGGAACGATCTGAGCCGGCTTCATCCGCGGAGCCAAGCTCGGTGAGATCACAAGGCAACAGGATCGGAGCAAGTCACAAACGGAATGCCATAAAGCGCGACATTTTGATCGTCCGAAACCAAATACGCTCCCTCCGCCACGGCTTGCGCCATGAGCAGATGATCGAAAGGATCGCGGTGATGAAGTGGAAGAGCAGCGAGAGCGATAAGATGCGCGTCCGAGATATCCAGCCGGTCGAAACCTTGATCCGGCAAAATCGCAACAATCTCTTCGATATCGGCATCAAGTTTGCCGATGCGCAGCTTCACAGTGATTTCCCAAAGCGAGACAGCACTGACGAGGACATCATTCTCGGGATCGCCGATGGCGACGCGCATGGTTCCCTAGCTTCTCGTCGTCGTTCAGCCACCACAGCAAGGCATGTGTATCGAGCAGCAGCCTCACGTCCCGTCTTCCATGGACTTCAAAACATCCGCCGGCAGACCATCGAAGTCATCGGCAACTTTGATCTTTCCGCGCAGCGCGCCTGGTTTCCGCATGACGACGCCGGCTGACGGCGGGCCGATTTCGGCGACAACCTTGTGATGCGACGTCAGGACGAACCGCTGGCCGTCTTCGACCTGCTTGAGGAAAGACGTCAGGTTGCCGCGAAATTCCCGCACGCCGACACGGCGGGGAGATGGTATCTGCTGCCGAGATTGGGTCATGGCGAAGCTCCGTTTCAACGGCAAATGTGTACACAATTTTTACGAAATACAAGCATCTCCTTCAGCCGTATGGACAGATGGCGCTTACGCGCCATCTCCCGCCGCTTGCCAAACGGAGATGCCAAGTCGGCGGGCCTTGTCGGCCAGATTGCCGGCAATGCCGGAGCCGGGGAAGATGACGACGCCAGCCGGCATGACCGAGAGCATGTCGTCATTGCGGCGGGAAGCCAGGGGAAGAAACCTGAGCGACCCGCTGAAGGCCCGCCCGCCGCATGGTAAGGGTCGCCTCTCGGCAGGCCCGCGGGCGGGCGCCTACCCGTGCGGCGACCGGCAGAGACCGGCCATCCTGTAGGCCCTCACGCCCTCACCTTCCCCGTCCGGCTCGATCATGCGGGCAGAAAGGCCAGAGCGTTTCCCAGAACGAGCTGCGCCCTGAGATTAGCGATGAGCCGTTCCGGGCTGAGCCGGCGCAGATCCTCGTTGAAGTCGCCGAGCTCCGGGGCAAGCACTAGCGGCAGGATCCCCAGCGCCTGGGCGCGGCAGCTCAATCCCTCGATACGTGCCGGCCGGCCGCATCGGCGTCAGCTGCGATGTAGAGACGCCGGCAGCCAGCGGGCAGTCGGAAGGCGGCAAGGTGATTGGCGGTTCAGCGCCGGCCGGCTCGAAGGGCTGGGTAGCACGCGATTAGAACTCACTTTATGCTGGCGCAGTCTCTACATTTTGACGGGCTGACGTCTAATCAACGCACCGTTGACTTCTAATTATCATGATCGTTAATTTTAATTTTTGGAGGCTGGAATGCACGTATCTTCTTTCCTGCCTATGGCGTTGAAATCGGCCCCAGCGGCCGTAACATTTACATACTAACTATTTTGCGCTAGTAAAGTCCGCGAAGCTCGTGCTACGCCTTCCTTTTACGGTTCGATCAGCCTTTGGTCAGGCAAGGGAGGAACGACGTGCGACAGTTTTTGATCGGCAACCAGGCGTTCGACGACAGTTCTCCAGAGTTTCTGCCGCAGCTCGAACGCGCTTACCAACAGAAGCTCAGGCCACTTTGCCAGTGCCGGCAACCGCCGGTGCCGATGTACATTGCCCGGATGGATGGCCAATTCCTGATCAAACGCATGCCGCTCTCAGGCCGGCAGCATGATCCCGGCTGCTCGTCTTACGACCCGCCGTATGAGCTATCCGGCCTCGGGCCGTTGATCGGCAACGCCATCCAAATCGACGCGGCGACCGGTGCGGCAACGCTGAAACTCGATTTTTCGCTGTCGAAACGAGGGGGCCGATCGACGTCGACATCGCCTTCGGAGCCGTCGGAGATTGTGCGAAGCGAGCCCAAGAAGCTCTCGCTCAGGGCGATGCTCCACTATCTCTGGGACATGGGGGAGCTGACGGAATGGACCTCGCTATGGGCCGGGAAACGCGGCTGGGGGCGCGTGCGCAGCAGTCTGGTGAACGCGGCAAAGCAGATGATCGTCCGCGGCGGCCCTCTCAGCGATATCTTGTTTGTCCCGGAAGTCTTTCATCAGGACGACAAAGAGGGGATTTCAGCGCGGCGTGCGGCTATGTTGGCCGGCGCCCAGTTAACCGGTCCCGGTCCGCGGAAACTGATGATGACCGTCGGAGAGGTAAAGGAATTTTCCTCAGCGCGCGATGGCCAGAAGATGCTGGTGCGCCACCTGCCTTTCCCCTTCATGCTCGATGAGGGGGCGTGGAAACGGTTGAATGCCCGATATGAAACCGAACTGGAACTGTGGCGATCCAACGAGGGGTTTCATCTCATCGTCATCGCCACGTTCGGCATTTCGGGAGCGGGGATAGCTTCGGTCGAGGAAGTGGCGCTGATGGTGGTCAACGAGAACTGGATCCCGTTCGAAACCATCCATGAACAGCGTCTCCTGGAGCGGCTCTCAAGCCTGAAGCGAAGGAGCGTGAAAGGACTCCGGTTCGATCTTTCGCGCGACCAGCCGATTGCCTCCGTGACCTTACCGGAGGCAAAGCCAGCGCCGATCGCCATGTTCATCGTTCCGACGAAGGCCGACGAAGACTATGACGTTGCACTGAATGAGATGATCGCCGCGAGAGCCGAGATGACGCCGTGGATCTGGCGTGTGGCCGACGGCGAAATGCCGCGACTGCCATGATCCACACCAGCCTCCTTGGTCAGCGACGTAGACGCCCTAAAAGGAAACCAACGCCCGGGCGATCTCGACTGCGTGAAGCTATATCCCGGTCAAATCGGCCCAGAGGCGGCCCTTTTGCATTGCACGATCACATCGAAAGCGGAGCGCTTGCCGTTGGCGGTAACCCACGCTTGAAGTTGGCGGGTCGAGCTCGTTCGCCGCGCGCTCCTATGGCACCCAGAAATCGGAGATGGAAGGGGAAGATATTTCAGTTATTGCAGTTATGAGCGACTTGCCCTATATACATGGTCAGAGGTGTTCGCCATGACCAGCCATGTTCTTCAATTTACCAAATTGTCGGATCGCGACCGCAAGGCCGTCGCGCCTATGCCAAATCTGGCGGAGGGCGACCAACTGGAACTACGGATTCGCCGTCAAAGTGGACAACTTCAAACCCTTTCTCTCCCAGCCTCGGCTCTCGCGCCTGTCGAAGCACTCCTCGATCATCTGTTGCGCGGCAAGCGTGTTGCCGTGCTCACGGAAGATCAGGAATTGAGCCCGACCGACGCCTCCACCATCCTCGGCATCTCACGTCCTCTCGTGGTGCTGCGCATGGATCGCGGCGATCTGCCCTTCCGCTATGTCGGCAAGCACCGCCGAGCCAAATTGAAGGATGTTCTCGCGCTCAAGGCCAAGCTCGATGCTCGCCAGAAAAGCCTCGACGCGCTGGCCGAGGACACAGAGGATCTCATCGTCAATCATGGCCTCTAAGCCGCCTGTCGCGGTCTATGATGCCTGCGTCCTCTACCCTTTCCATTTGCGCAATGTCTTGGTCCAATGTGGCTTCGACGGTCTCGTCGACGCACGCTGGACCGACGACATCCACGCCGAGTGGATTCGCAATCTGGCCATCGGCTCCCCCGAGATACCCATCTCACGTCTGGAAGCGACCCGTGATCGGATGAAAGAGGTTTTGCCCGATGCAGATGTCGGTAACCACCAATTTCTCATCCCCGACCTCTCGCTACCGGATCCGGATGATCGTCATGTTTTAGCTGCAGCCATCGCCGGAAAGGCTTCTGTGATTGTCACGTGGAATCTCAAAGATTTCCAGCCGCGGACCTTCGGCCTCATGGGGTGGCCTGCGTATCGCCAGACAATTTCCTCGTGGGCCTCCATTCCATCTTTTCGAGCGCATTGATCGACAGCATCAGGCGCGCCCGGTTGAATTTACGCAAGACGGTGCCGGCGGTTGACGAATTCATTGATGCACTGGACCATCAGGGGCTCCGCGCGTTTTCAGTGGTCCTGCGTGAGAAGGCCGCACAATTGGACTGACGGTCGAGACAGACAGAATCGTTAGAGGCCCGGACGCAACCCGTTAAGCTCGATCCGACGAAGAGCGGCCGAGGTCAGTCGCGGCGTCTCGATAGTAGATCTCGCTCACCCGAAACCGGCCGTCGATCCGCTTGCATTGGATGATGATGTCGACCGCGATCGTCAACATCTCGCGGATGTCGTGCCGTTCGAGGTCCGCACCTCCCTCCGACTCCTTGACCAGCAAAGTCAGCTGCTCAAAGGCGAGGCGGGCCGAGTCGGCATGGACCGTGGTGATGGAGCCAGGATGGCCGGAGTTGACATTGCGGATGTAGTAGAAGGCCGTGCCGTCCCGCAGCTCCTGAAGTAGGATGCGGTCGGGCCGCATGCGCAAGCAGGATTCCAGCAGATCCTTCGCATCGACTTTAGACAATCCCTGGCCGCCTTTGGAATAGAACAGTCGAACGTGGTTGGGCTGCGGGACCACCAGTTCCGGAGTGTCTTCGATCGAAATAATCCGCTCGCTTTGCGGAATGTGGCGGATCAGCGCTTTCGATAGAGTTGTTTTTCCCGACCCGGTGGCGCCGGAGATGATGATGTTCTTTCTTGCAAACACCGCCTCCCGGAGAAACGCCTTGTAGGCACCGATGCGATAGTATTCCAACAGCCTATGGTCTGATCGTCGCCCGTCGTCTTGGGCCGGCACAACATCGGCGAACAATCCCCCATGATCGAGATCCTCCAGGGTCAACGACACGGAGGATGGCTTACGGATGGTGATGCTGACGGTTCCCTTCGTCGTTGCCGGCGGGATGACGATCTGAATTCGCTCATCGTCCGGCAAGGTCGCCGACAGGATCGGTCGCGTCTCGTCGATCGACTGATTGGAGAAGCTCGCGACGGAGCGGGCGAGACGCATCAGCCGGTCGAAAGAAAGTTCGGGCATCTCATAGGTCTGCCATCCGTCCCTACCCTCTGTGACGACCTGTCCCGGCCGGTTGACGATGACCTCATAGAGCGTCTTGTCGCGTAGGAAGCGTGATAGTGGCGAAAGCAGTTCGCGCACGACGCCGGCGTCGGCAGCTTCAGTCATGCAGAACCTATTTTGTCACGAGCTTCGAGGAGGGGCTGAAATCCCCAAGCACGGCGCGGTCATAGACGCGATTGCGGGGCTCCGTCACGCGAAGCCGATAGACGCTGGAGAAATCGAGATCGCGCGCCACGAAGATCGAAACGAGCTCGCCCTGATGTTTCATCAGGGTCGGGGGAATGTTGATCGACTGCTCGACGGCGATCGCCGCGGCCTGCTGACCGGCACTGGTGGTGTTTTGCGCTTCGACGTCGCTGTCCTGCAGCCGGCTGCTGGCATAGGAACTGGCATCACCGACGATCGACAGGAGCATTGCGCTGCCAAAACGCTCCCACCAATGGGTGTCCACATAGCCGTCGATGCCCGCCCGGCCAAGCGCATCGGTTGCCGGCGATGCCAGCGTGATGATCACGCCTTTCGGCGTCTTCGCCCGGTTCCAGAGAACGAACACGCGCTTTTGCCCGCGGCGAATGCCGCCGCGATATTCGCCGACGACCTGCGTACCTTTTTCCATCAGCACAACGCGGCCGTTATCTGAAAGAACGTCCCGGTTGATGACGCAGCTCGTGAACCCCGGCTGATCGGAGGAGAGCGCGGTCTCGAGAACGCAAGGAATGGATGTCCCCATTGCGACGATGAAATCGCGATTGCCCAACGTCCCTGCACGCGATCCCTGCAATTGCGTCGGCGTCAGCAAGCGGTTGAAGCGCTGATCTTCGTTTTCGCCCTGCGAGGCGAAGCCACCGGGATTGGCGCCGAGCGGCACGTAGTTCGAAGCCTGATCCGTCGCCGCATCCTGATCCTGCCGCCGCGTCGCCGGCGATTTCTCGCCGCCATAGGCGATGACCGGCGCACGCCGGGCAGCGTCGAGCAGCTTATCGTCGTCCGTGGGCGCTTGTTCTGTGACAGCGGGCGTCGGCAGTTGGACCTGCGGAAGAGGCGCTACAGGCTGGACCGGTTCCTTGGCCGGTTCGAAATCCGATGTCTGCCGGATGACCACCCGCTCCGGCTGGGCACCGTCTGACGGTTTGTCCTGGCCTCGCATCGACCAGAGAGCGAAGGCGACAAAGACGACGATCGCCAAGGCGATAGCGCCGCGTTTGAGGATCGGGTTATTGTCGAGCCGGCCACCGGCCGACGTCTCGGCGCGCTCGCCCGGAATCTGGGTAATCTCTTCCTCGGCCATGTCACCTCCTATTGCGCCGCGCCGGGCGGCACTTTGACGACGCGCTCGACCGATGGTGACGTCGTGTTGGTCTCGGGATTGGTGCCGACGCGATCGTAGGCTTCGTTGAAGACGCAAAGCCCGTCGCCGCCACGGCGCAGTATGAACTTGCGGCTGATCGCGTGAACGAGGACGAGATTGCCGTCGACTGACTTCGGAACCAGGCTTTCGCTGCCGTCGGAATTTTCCATATAGATCGCCGGCATTTCCTGGTTGCCGGCAAAGGTGAAGGTGGTGACCTTGCCGTTGTCATAGACCGTTTGCGGTTCGAGCGCCTGGGTCCCTTGCGCCGAATAACGCCAGTTGCGCGGTCCATAAGCTTCGTGAAGGGCAAGCACGCGATCGGCCTCGCCGGCCTGTGCCGCCTGCGCGCGCGCAGCTGCTTCCTGGCGGCGCCGCTCCGCCTCATCAGCGGGATAGCGGTATTTCACATAGAAATAGGTGTTCTGCCCGGCTTCGACGCTGCCGTCGCGAACGGTGAGTTCCATCTGATAGCTGCGGGTCGAGCCGTCCCGTCGTGTCGTCACGACCGAGATATTCGTCACCGGCTGATTTTCCCTGGGCTTCAGGAACAGGATGTTGCCGGCCGGCGCCACTTCCCAAGCAACGCTGTTGCCAAGCGCCACATGAGCGACTTCCTCGTCGGCGGCGAATTCGATTTGCACCGAAGACCGCAGTGTGCCGACGACTTTGGTGATGTTATAGGGCTGGTAGACGACGAAACGGATGCGGCTGTCCTGCGCGGCGCCGCGCGGCGTCTCGAGGGCGAGCGCTGCAGACGAAAACCCGGTGGCCAGGATGAGCGGAAGGAGAAAGTGCGGTCTCAATTGATGGCCTCCGGATCGGCGCGATATTCGCTGACGACGAAGCCGAGCGGATTGGTCAACCGGTCGGTCGAGGACATCGGAGCGTTGGCATAGGAGAAGGTCAGGGTCGTAACCCAGTGCGTGGTGCGCACCTCGTCACCGCGGCTCACGGTCCTCATATAGCGGACGGATGCCACATTGGCGTTGATCAGCGAGATGGAAACAATGTTGATCCGCGACGTGGCGCTGCGGCCATAAATGTTCTGCGGGGAATCGGGATTGCTGCCGCGGTAGACTGCGGCAAATCGAGTCTGTTCCGGCTGCGTCGACAGCAAGGCGACGGTGCGGAAATTCTCCTCGCCCTCGCTCCAGACGTAGCCCTCGCGGGCGCGGACATATTTGGCCGCGAAATATTTGGTGACGGCCTCGTCGTAGGTGCCGGCGGTGGATGTCAGCGCCGAGACCACATCGACGATACCGGTGGAATTATCGACCCGCACGACGAAGGGCTCGACGGTTTTCAAAGGAGTGAGGCCGGCAACGGCAAAGACGGAAACGGCAGCAACCGTGCCGGCGCAAGCAGCGACGAACCAGGCGATGCGGGCGGAACGCTCGACCTGGATCATCCGGTCCTGATCGAACCGGCGGGCTTTGTCGAAGTAACTTTTGAGGTTATTCGTGGTCACCATGTCATTCGCCCTCGCATGGACGGTAGGAGCCCGCGACATCGAAATGCGCGAAAGCGGCCGGTGTGGCTGAAGATGGTTCCGGCACATAGGCGGCCGCGTGACTGGTCGGCTCCGCGGGAACAGCCCCGGTCGTCGGCTGCTGCCTACCTCCGCCATCCTCCCACTGCCACATGGCGCGGTTCAGCGGCCGGCGGGAATAACCGTCACATTTGGGCAGCGGGTGGGAAATCGAACCGCAGCCTACGAGACCAGCGGTCAGCAAAAGCGATAAAACGATACGGAGCATCCAAAAAAACCTGTTCGATTATCTGAAGCGTTGGGGGCGTCATTCGGTCCGGCCTGGCGTCAGGCGGCGGCCGACGGAACGCGCGCCGCGGCCGACCGCTCTGACTGTGTGGGATGTCGCCCAGGAGAGCGTGCTTTCGTGCGCATCGCGGGCAGCGCCGTAGCCATAGGTGAGCGACGCCCCGCCCGCCGCAAGAGCTGAAGCAATGCCGGGCAGTTGGTAGAAGACATAAAGAGCGGCAAGGCAGATGGCGCAGAGCGCGATCGGCCGCATCAGGACGTCGCTATAGCCTTCGATCGCCGCAAACGTCGTGTCGATGCAAGTGATCAGCAGCGAACCGATGGCAACGACCAGAACCTGAAGGATGACGAAATTGACGAGCTGGCCGATCCAGGATTCGGTGAACCGGCGGGTCGACTGGAACATCGCAAGCGCGACGAAGATCGGTCCGATGGCCAGAACGATGGCGAGCGCCAGCCGGGCATAGAGCGAAACGATATAGCCGATCGCGGCCACGATGAAGCTCGCACCGATGACCATCATGCCGCCGATGCCGGTGACGATATCGACCGGCCAGGAGGCGCGCGACCAGATCTCATAGGCGCATTTCTGGCCCTTATCGAGCAGGCTGTCGAAGGTCGATGCGCTCGGCGCCGTGCCGGAGTTCAGCGCCTGCGAGATTTCGCGCGGCAGCGCATCGAAAAAGATATTGGTGACGTAGGTCTGATAGTCGCCGGCATTCCTCACCAGCATGACGATGATGGCGAGCTTCATTGCGCGGAAGGCGAATTCGAGTATCGGTTCCTGCACGGAGCCGCGCAGAACGAGATAGCCGTAGAGCACGACATAGAGCGTGAGTGCCGCCGTCAGCGGGCCGCTGACCCAGCTGGCAATATTTGACGTGCCGGAGGAAATGAAGTTCTCGAGCGGTGCCTTGAACTGCCCATCGACGAAGCTGAAGACCTGATACATCGTCAGCCTCCCAACGATTTGCCCATCCGCTCCAGCCGCAGCTTGCCGTCGGCGGCCTCGGCGTTGCGGCAATTGGGCGTATCGCGGAGTTCTCCGGGATTGTTACGGCATTCGCCGATAATCCTAGCGAGCAGAGCATCGTCGGCCATAAGCTCATCGACGGTGTAAATCTTATCCGCCTGTGGGGAGCAGGCCGCCAGAAAAAGCATGGCCGTGCCGGAAAGAAACCACCTCATTTGAGCGCCGCTCCCATCGTGTCCATGCGCTTGCGCCAGTCCTCGGCCTTGCGTTGGTCGTCGACCTGCACCTGGGCCTGCTGGACCATCTGCAGGCCCTGCATGCGCAGGACATCGGTTTGCAGGAAGGCGGTCTCGGCCTGGAGGCGGGCCTGCAGATCGGCGATGTCCTTGGCGTCGGCAGCACTGGAGATTTTCTGGCGAAGCTCATCGATGCCGTCGATGCGCTTGGTCGCCGCATCGTAGATCTGCTGGCCGAGGCTCATCTGCCCGGCGTTCTGGTTCTGGATGCGCGACAGTTCCTGCGCATAGAAATCATCGGCATCGGTGCGATAGCTGGAGTTGTCCTGGCGGAATTTCGAAGCGGAACTGCCGAAGACGCCGCTGCCGGAACCTTGGAACAGGCCCTCGATCGCGTTGAAGTCCTGGGGAAGCGCCTCGCGGATCGACGGATCGTTCAGCAGGTTGGCGACGTCGGCCATGTTGGTGATCTTGTTCAGCGAGCCGTAGAGCTGCTGGGCTTGCTGGAGCTGCTGGTTCAAGGCGTCGAGCTGGGACTTCAGCTGCGTGATGCTCTCGATCTGCTTGGCGATCGATGTCTGATCGATGACCGGGATGCCCTGGGCCGACGCCAGCATCGCCGACGCTAAAAGAGCGGCCGATACGAACAATGGCCGCATCGTTCCTGTTCGGATCATCCTGTCTTCCTCCTCTGATGAAACACGGCAAGCCAATCCTCCCGTCCCTCGCCGATCTCCAAACGGATAGTATCGGCAAGCTCGACATTGGCCGTCCGGCCGGAGAGGATGGCAAGTTCGTCGTCGAAGCCGTTGAGGTTCAGCTCGGCGACAACGCTGTTGTGCCCCTGCTTGACGATGAACCGGCGGGTTTCGACGGAGAGTTCGCGTGAGACGAGCTCGAATTCGCGCTCAGTCAGCTTGAAGCCGTCGACATAGTCGGCGCGGTCGCCGCGCGGGTTCGGAAGAAAGATCTGGGTCGGGCACTGCTCGATGATCGTGTGGGCGATCGGCGATACGATGGCGTCGCGCGGGCTCTGGGTCGCAAACAGCATGAGACCGTTCTGCTTGCGGATCGTCTTGAGCTTGTTCTGGGCGAGATCACGAAAGCCTTCGTCCTGCAGCGCCTTCCAGAACTCGTCGATGACGATGATGATGCGACGCCCGTCTATCAGTTGCTCGATGCGATAGAACAGGTAAGCCATCAACGGCGTGCGGATTTCCTCGTTGTCGAGGAAATCGGTCATGTTGTAGCCGATGAACCTGGCGCCAATGCCGATATCGTCGGCTTCGTTGTCGAAGACCCAACCAAGCGGCCCGCCCCTCTCCCAGCGTCGCAGACGTGCGGCAATGCCCTCGGGATCGGTGTTGTTGAGGAAGGTGCGCAGGGCGCCGATGGAGCGACGCTCCACCGGCAGGTCCGCCACCCCGTCGACCGCCGAGGCGATGTCGCGCAACTCGGTGATCGATAGTTCGCCAGATCCGGATCGGACCAGCTTGGCGATCCAACCGGTGAGGAATATTTTGTTTTCCGCAGTGAATTCCAGTGCTTTCAACGGCGCGCAGCCGGTGGCGACACCATTCCTCAGCGGCAGATAGGTGCCGCCGGCCGCGCGTACGAAGAGATCCGCGCCGCGGTCCTTGTCGAAAAAGACCATATGCGGATCGTGCTTTTCGAGCTGCGACAGCATGAAGTTCAACAGCACCGTCTTGCCCGCACCCGACGGGCCGCAGACGAAAGTGTTGCCGAGGTCGCCGTGATGGAAATTGAAATAAAAGGGCGAACCCGAGGCGGTCTTGAGCATGGCGACCGCCGGTCCCCACTCGTTGCCGTCCTTCTTACCCGCCGGATAGGAATGATAGGGAGCAAGGGCTGCAAAGTTGCGCGACGTGAGCGCGCCCGAGCGCGCCCGATAGCGGAAATTGCCCGGCAATTGCGCCCACCAAGCGGCCTCGAGGCCGAGATCCTCGCGGGCGACGACCGCGCCGCCGCTGGTGAGGTAGGCGCGCGCCTTCGCCATGTGATCGGTCAGTTCCTTGACCGAGGGCGCGAAGACGGCAAGCGCAAGGTGATGCTCTCCGAGGACGAAGCGATTGGATTCGAGATCGTCCATCGCCTCGCCGAGTTCCTCGATCTGCGAAGCCGCCTTGTCGCCGGCGCTGACCATCTGGTTCTGCTTGCGGCCCATGATTGTTCGAGCATCGGGCTTTGAGGTGAAGGCGAAGGACTGCGTCAGGATGAGCTCGAAAGGTGCGGTCAGGATAGCATCGAGCATGCCGCTGCGCGTGGTCGCCGGATATTCCTTAAAGCCGAACATGCCGGCATAGCGGCTGTCGGCCTCGTGACGGATCTCGACGGTCTCGCGCCCGAAAATGACCCGGTCGGAATAAATCGCCGAAGAAATTCGTCCCTCCGTCAACGGAATCGGTTCCCGCCGGCCGCCGATGATCTGGTGGAGCACTTCGCTCGACTCGGAGAAAAGGATCCCGTCATGTTCGTGGAGGGTGAGCAGCCGCGGCTCGAAGCGCTGCAGGCCGGCGACGACATCCGCCACACGGTCACGCAGATGCTTCAGAGCCTGCCCGTCGAGCTCTGTATCGGATCGGCGGGCCTTGCGCAGTCGGGAGAGAAGCTTGGCCGCCTTTTCGGCAGGATCCCGGCCGGGATGCCAGACAAGGGTGAGGTAGAGATCGTTGCGAAACAGGTCTTCCCTCACCATCCGCTCCCGATATCTCGCGTTCAAACCGTCGGAGAAGGGATTGGCGAAGCGTCCCTCGGGATAGGCATTGTCGCGGCGGCGCACGACATGCGTCCAGAGCGCCAGCCGCTCGTCGGCGATATTGCGATAGAGCGTGTTCAGGCTTCGGTGCAGGCCGTTGAGGTCCCTGACGTCTGATGTCTCGAAAGAAACGCCGTCGAGAGCGATCATCGTCATCAACGCTCGGGATTCGAGCGCAATGGTCGTCTCGTCGACATGCCTGACATAAGGAATGAAGGTCTCCGGCCCGAGCTCGCGCGACCGGAGCGTCGCAATGTTAGACAAAGCTGAGATCCCTTTCGTCATAACGCCGGGTGAGCGTCAGAGGCGAGAGCGTGGCGCCGCCCCAATAGGAGGCATTGCGGGAGCGGCCACGGGTTTCGATCCACGCAATCAGGATCCGAAACATATTGTGGTCGTGCTTGACGAGCGCGCGAAACAAGACATGGAAGACGATGCCGACCAGCGCGTAGGCGATTGATCCCGCGGTGATGTAAAGGATGGTCGTCAGCATGATGTTGACGCCCATCGCCTCCATCGTCACACCCGCGATCATTGCCGGGCGCGTGCAGGCGAGAAACAACGTGTCGTCTTCGAGACTCGGAATGCTCACCATAGCGCTCAATTCCCGACGATGGTGTTGACCAGCTCGGTGGCGCCGAAAATGCCGCCGATCCCGATAATCCAAAAGCCGGCTCGCCTCAAATCCATGTAGCCAAACATCCAGGCAATGCAGATGATGATGACGGCGATGACCGCCAGCAGACGGGCGATATTGCCGGTCAGCATGTCGACGATGTTCTGCAGCACGGTTTCGATGCCGGCGGCCTGGGCGAAGGCTGGCTCGACCAGGCAGATGACAATGGCGGCCGCCATCAGCGTGGATGAGGCAAGGGGGCGAAGACTGGCTTTGGAGATCATTCACTTTGCTCCGATCGATCATTCTGGAAAACGAGAATCGAGGATTGCCGCCCTGAGCTGAACACATCCCAGGATGCGGCCTCGACGGTTTGGGAGGGTTGTAAAGGCGGTTCGGGAAGTGCTGGTACCACCTCATCCTGTGGCTGCCCGCCAGCCCCGGCCTGGTCACCGCGTTCGCCAATGGTGAGCGAGGCAAGCGTCGGCGATAACTGCTTTGCTTCCTGGCGTACCTGCTCGTCATATTTGACCATGGCGCCGAGGGATGGATCATCGCGGCCATAATAGGACTGGAGCATCACCCTTTCGGCCTGAGCCGGATCCCCCGCGCGTAATGCGGCGCGGTAGTATCCGTCGAGAAGCGTGGCCGTGGCCTTGAGGTTCCGGCAGGGATCGAAGGCGTCGGCGACGGATAGATTCAGTTTCTGAAGGTGCTCGATGCCAATGCCGCCAAGGCCGATCTGGATATCCTGGCGATCGCCAATCAGGGACGTGGCAACCTCGATCGCTTCGGCCTTCGATGCGGGTTGGGTGGCCAGCGGCGGGCCCGTGTTGATGCGGATGGCGAAGGGCTGAAACCGGCTCTCGAGGCTGACAACGCCGGCCAGCGTCTGCACCTGAACCATCGGCGCACAGGTTTGCGCGATTTCGACGAATGCAGCACCCATCGGTCAATACCAAACGCGCTGTTTACCGGCGCCGTCGATGGTGACATCGACATAGCGCGGCTGCGATCGCACATTCGGGCGCGTTATCGGATAGCCCATGCACTGGCGGTGCCCGTCCACGCGCTGCCAATGTGGCGACAGGACCGAATTGTCGCGGGAAGTATAGTCGTTCCCATCCCAGCAGAGGCTGTTGCTGACCGGCTGCGGCGATGTCGATACGCAGGTTGCTTGCCGACCGCCGCGACCGCTATCAGTCGTGAGCTTGTACCCCGCATCGCAATAATAGGGCTCATAGCCAGGCCGCGAACTCTGAAAACCGACGCCGCTACAGGTCGGGAATGAGTGCCCCTCGGCAAGCTCCCGCCACAGCTTCTGGATCGGCGGCCGGCATTCTGCATATTGCGTCGGCCCGCCGGGATTGGAAAGGCATAGGATAACCTGGCATCCCCAATCCTCGGCCCGCGCGTTACTGCCGAAAATAAGATAGGGTGGCGCAACGAAGCAGACCGTAAGCAGTGAATTCAGGAGAAGGCTTTTCATGAACAGGATCCTTCGAGACGATGGCGCCCTATTGCGTTTCGGGAGACTCAATCTGCCTGCCCGCGTTTATACTGTCGTATATAACATAGTTAAATGACATGACAAGCGCGATTAAAACGCAATGGCACAACCTTGCCTTCTCGGGACTCATTCTCCATGAGATCCTCGACCATCCGCTGGAGGACGAGACCCCGCAGGCGAGGCTGAAGCAGATCGGCATGATGACGATCCTCTATACGATGACTCAGGCCCATCAGAAGCTAACCCTCTCTAATATAATTGAGATTACCGAGCTAACACGCAGCGGTGTGAAGGAGACGGTCGACCTTTTGGTAAAGCGGGGAATGCTGGTGGAGACGATGGGGAAGAACGCCATGGGCCGGGGGACGGCGCGGCAATTCGAGATCTCTCAGGACCTCCTGAGCAAGCTGAGCTCTTTCCGCGCCAGCCAGGAGGCGGGGTTAAACTGACTGATCTTCGGCTTTAATGGAGTGAGATGCGAATCATCCGCCAGCCCGATCGCATGGCTGCCGGTAGTCATCAGGGACGATCAGGCAACCCGTCCGCAGGCGGGTTGCAATCAAACAATGAAGAGTATCGGAGAAATCAGCATAGCGGCGCCGTGAGGCGGATTTCGGGAATTCTCGCCACGCTAAGGGCGGAACAAGGGCAGCCGCAGGAGCCTCAGCATAGCGGCCGTCAAGGGAGGCGGGACCGACTGCCCCCGCCCGTGCGTTCCCTATCTCCGTCGCCGCTCAGCATATGGAGCGCGTTGCGCACCGGCGAACTCGGCTGGAACATGACCTACCGGTGAGGGCGCCGATGGTTGGCTCTCCAGTGTCTATCCGGCATTACGCGCCAAGCGAAAACAGATTTCATGAACGGGTCCAACGCGTTTGGACGGAGAGATCGCTAATCCCAGGCAGGATCTGACGAAACAGGAAAGACGTTGTTTGCAGCTTTTATCCGACGGCGATAGTGACGGTGCTATCCATAGGAGACTGAAACTTATCCATTCAAACCGTCCGCCTCCATCTTTCCAATGCGCGCCAGCGGCTGCAGGCACCCGCTCGTGTTGAGGCCGCGGCCAAAGCTGTCAGCGCAAATTTATCAAAGCAATATTTTTTGCTAGTTCCAAATAGATCATCCGACGACCCGCTGTCATCAACGCTTCTCTCGATGCTACGCACGACGACTCGTTCGCGCGGGACATCGTTCTCGTTCGCCCTCGGCGGACGATGGCTTCCGCCATCGCGATGCTAAGGGAGGATCTGCCGGAGGAGGTTGCAAGCCTGCACAGTCGCGTGATTTTCAGCATCGACGGTCGAGGGGATGCGCTGGTTCTCACCACGGGCCGCATGACGACGCCGTCGGAATACTTCGCGCGTCACTTCAATATGCCGGTGAACACGCCCCACTAGCTGCGCGAGGTCAATGCCTGACGATTTTAGACGCCGGTTCGCGGGATAGGAGCTTGCGGCCGTCGGGTCGCGGCAGTGGGCGGCGTCCGGGTGGCTAAGAAGGAGACGGCTCACGCCGCCTCCTCCTCGTTGAGGTCCGGCTGCAAGTCATGCAGATAGTCGACCGCGCGCTGGGCATGAGCTGCCGCTGAAAAGATGGCACGCTTGTCGCTGCCGAGAACCTTGAGCCAGTCATCGAGATAGCTTGCATGGTCGGGGCGTGGTTCGAGCTCGGGGACGATACCAAGATCGGCGCAGAGAAAGCAGCTGCCGAGTTCGGCGATATATCCTGACAGTCAACCGAAAAATACGATGTTCAGGACGTGGCGCAGTACCGGCGAAAAGGGGTGTCAATGAAATCTGGAGCCTTGGCGACATATTCGAGCGTCGCGCGGCGCCCATCTTCTGAAATCGATCGAATGTGCTCCGCAGCAGCGGATATTGAAAACGGCTTGCCGGTCTTCTGCGTGAAATTGCTCTGCAAATTGGTCCAGACGACGGCATCGAACGCTCTCGTGACCGCCCAAGCGTTAATTATGGAGCCCGACCCATCATCTCGCGATCGTGTGCGGCCATCCCGATGGATATAACCAATATTGGCAAGGCTTGTGCCTTCTCGGATGCGGAGATCCTCCACAGCCTCCGACAGGTCACTTCTCAAGCTTTGACAATAGGCAACCTGGTTATCGGAGCCATTCATCGGATCCAGCACAAGCGTCAATGCTCCGAGGCGAGACGACGAAATACGTGAGAACTCGATCTTCAAGACCGGCCCGTCGAATTGCCACGGCCCATGCCAATTATCGAAATCTGGGCGCCCGTCCCATAGCAAAGAGCCCCATCCGAGGATTGCAATTCGTTCACTCATGGCGGCCTCTTGGCGATGTGTTCGGTGGCCAGCATGCAGCAACTAGGAAGAAGCCCGCTAGGAGCAGCACGACAAGACCGCTGACCCCTGCTATCGGTTTGGCACATCCGCCGGGCTGAACGATTGATAGCAGACCCAGCCAAATGCTAAGTAATCCCGCCCAGATTCCTATAGCACCGAGACGAACCCCTAACCTCACGACGATATCTGGATGATGTGACGCAGCACGCATCTGGTACCAGGGTTTCCAGCACCCGAGCGGGCATAAATTGAGTGTTACCTTGCCAGTTTCGTTATCCTTGTCGGTAGTGCCAAAGCCTCCCAAGGCATCTCGATACCACCCAGACATCACGATGGTGTTTTGCTTCAGCTCGTTGATCTCTATACGGCCAGCACCCTCGGCATTGTAGCGATCCAAGAAGTTCTTATCGAACTTTCTGGTCTGACAAACGACGCTCCGATCATTTGTCTGATGGATTATTTTTATCAAACTTCGGGACGGGAAATCTTCGACCCAGACCCACCCCTCATTCGCCTCGTCGTGTAATGACGCACGGATAATATAATCTGTCATTGCCCCCCTCCCTCCAGAACTGCCTGTATGCGACCAAGCTCACTTCTTAGTACTTCCCGTTGCAATTTTGACAGCCTTTTCTCTTTCAACAAGCTTCGAGTATCGTCAGCCATACGTTTCCATGCTGGCAGGTGCCGAGCGGTGATGCAGGCGTTTGGACAGCGCGTTGGCTGGCAAAGTGCTGTTAGCGGCGATTTGTTGTCGTTGTTGGTGGCCTGCTTCAGGCACATGGCCATGCCGGGATCGAAGAAGCAATCGGCCAGCACGCCGACATGAAGGGTCCGCGCGAGGCTCGCGAGCATGGTGCGCAGTCGGGCGCGATCAGCGATCATGGCCGGAAGCGGCCCGAGATCATCCGATACGCTGTCGAGCGTCTTCGCGATCCGCACCGCCGCAGGCCCCGACAGCCTGGCTCCGGCCTGCCGCTCGTCGAAATAGATCAACAGGTCGTCGAGCTGGCCGAGGCTACGCTGGTTCTCGACTTCCGCCCTGAAACCGGAACGGCTGGAGCCGGCATATCCTTCGAAAGCGGCGACGGAGGCATGCTTGTACTGGATCATTTCGGCGATGGTGCCGAAGGGACGATTGGCGATGTGCCATGCGATCGTTCGTCTGAACTGCCGCGTCGTAATACGCCAGGGTTGTCCACCTGGTCCGCTCGGGACCGCTGGCTCGTCGGGTGTTCCGAACAGGTCGTTGAGGTGATCTCGGAATCGGTTGAGCTGGCGGACGATCTCAGCCGAGAGGTGGTCCTTGCAAACAGGCCTTGCGATCAGAACGGGCCAGAGCGTCATCAGGCCGCGGGCGGAAGCGACCCGAAAAGACAAGCGTTCCAGAACCTCGACAGCTCTGGCAACGGGCTCGATGGTGACCCACTCGGCAGGTTCACCCTGGGCAGACTTGCCCTTATAGGCGACGGATTGCACGCGATGGCGCATGATCACGCCGTCGTCGCTGCGCGTCAGAGAAACGCATCCACGCTGCATCGCCTGGACTTCGCAATCTCGCATGCCGGTCAGATAAGCACAGAGAATATAGGCCGCTGATTGCAGCATGCGCTCTTCCGCCGCCAGGGTCTTGGCATCGAAGCGAGACCGCCAGGGCTTGCCGGTCTCTGGAAGAATGGAGATGGGTGTATCCATGCCGCCAGTCTCGACACCGAGCTCGAGCACCGCAGCTCTGATCTGGCGTGGAGCGCCGTTCGTGAGTTGAATGTGCATCTTCGGCTCGGCCAGCGTGTCGATACCGATGTGCAGGTGAAGCAGGTGGGCGTTGACGGGTGGCGACAGCTCTCCTGTCTCGGGATGCCGGAGAAACATGCCGTTATGGGCAGTGCCCCAGACCGGCACCCCGCGACCTTCACTGCGCAGCCGCCCGAAATAATCCTCAAGCCGCTTACGCTGCTGGCGCCGCCGGTCATTACGTTCGAGAACGCTGTCCTGCTCGATGAGTGAGGTGCAGTGAGCTTCGAGGTGGTCCATCTCCTCGCGGGCTGCGAAGATATCGGCGGCGAACTCGGTGACATACCGGATCGACCAAGCCAGCAACGGTGAGATGATTGTCTCGGGAATGCGCGGCGTTCGGTTCTCGCAGATGTGACGATAGCCCGCGACACGCGCAGGTGATCTTCCGGACCAAGGTTGAAACCGCAGTCCTCCGGAGGGCAGATGGTCGCGATAAAGGAAGAGATCGGCAGGTACTTCCAGTAATTGCGCGACAATGACGGGCCGACGGGCCCGATCGGCACTGAGATGGCGGGCATATCGGTCCAGGAGTGGCTGATCGACCAGGTGAAGATCGACAGCACCGAGTTCATCACGCACGAAATCGAAGAAGCGCCGCGCTCGGTTGAACGCCTGCCGGACACTGCCGGGAGGAAGTATCTTGCGGTGACCCGGCAGATCGACGTTCAGCCGGGCATAGAGGAGTTCGCGCAACGCCTCGCGGACGCTCGTATCCCCGACAGACCCGAGATGCACGGTGACATGACAGCGACGGGCGCTCTCCCGAAACACGGCCGGGCCGAGATCCCAGCTCGGATCACTGTAGCGCGACAGAGCGTCCCGATCGAAACCAGGCTTCAACGGAGCGGTCGCGAGAACCGGGCGCAGATCGTGTTGCCGGGCTGCTGACGATAGTCCCCTCATTGGCGGGCCTCCGGAGGGAGATAGAGGGGATGCACTTCTGCCTCGCGACGGGCTGCGGCAACCACACTGTCGGGGAATGCCGGCAGAACCTGCCCGGCAATGCGAGCATGGGCACGCCCAAACTTCATGGCCCAATCCGCCGCGGAGAGACCCGCCCGCTGCTCTTCGATAAACCGCAGGAACGCGACGATAGCCGGCAGCTTGCGCGCGGTGATGACAGCGTTACGGCATTCGAGACAGCCCCAGAACGGTTGCGGGCAAGGCTCGCCTGAGTCTCCGAACGGGCTGCGGTCAAACCCGGAGCATGCCGCCAGCCAAACGTCCTGCTCGCCACTGAGGATACCGTCTCGGTTCTCGCGCGCTTCCGGCGTCGCATCGCATTGCCGCCAGGAATCTTCCCGGGCGGGCGCCACAACGATCGGACCTGCAGCGGCCGCGACTTCTGAGAATGCCTCGGCAATGGTGGCTTCGTGCAGCGGTCGCAGCGAGGGGATATCCGCGTAGTGGCGAGCGGCGATCTCCGGCGTATGTCCGACTGCGAAACGGGTCATATGACCCTCGGTCTTCAGATACCAGAGCGCCTTGTGGGTCTTGCGCAGCCTGGAAAGAACGAGACGAAGAGGTTCACCATTGTCATCGACGATCCCATGGCCTGCGGTCCATCGGTCGACGAGCTCATGTGGATGCTCGATACCCGCCCGGAGCTGCGTAGGCCCGGTATAATAATAGAGCCAAAGATTCTCGCTCGGCACGAACTGCCGTGTGAATGCCGTTGCCTCGATCAGCTTGCGGATCAGACCGCCCGGTGTTCCGATCCCACCGTCACGGACGCGGATGTGCTTGTGCTCAGCGCCGCGGGCCCGCCGCTTCACATAGGCGATCTCGATCGTGCCGGGTCCGGGATTCTGAAGGCAGTCGACCGTCAATGCCTTGCAGCACTCGATCTCAAGGCCGGTCTCCAGTGACAGGAAGGTCAGCAGAGGAGGAATATCCATTGCACGCAGATGGAAACCTGCATGTAGATCCTCGGCCAGGGTCGAGACCGGAAGACCACGCCGCAGCCTCATGAAATAGAGGCTTTTGAAGGCGGGGTCTGCGCTGCTGAGCCTGCCGGACGCGACGATCCGGGCATTGGCCTCGTCGGTCACTCTGCGAAGGTTGGGATAGTTGTCGTCTTCATCCAGCGGCTTCCCGATCCGCCGGAATATCCTGGCGATATCGCCACGGGCAGCGTCGCGAAGCTGCCTTGCAACGAACGGGCTATAGGCATCACGCGGTCGGGATCGGCCGGCGGATTGTGAGCTAGTGTAGCTGAGGCGACGACGAACACCTTCATCCAGAAGCCTTGGCTGGTCGGCGTCTATCGAGCGCAGGGCGAGGATGGCTTTGGCGAGAACAGTGTGTCGGTGGATCGGGGTCATCCCGACGAATGCGAGGAAATCCTCATACCCATCGATATCATCTGCGCGCAGATCGGCGGGCGTCTTTACCGTGGAATGCTCGCGCAGATATGCGAAAAAGCGGAGATAGGCCTGGAGGTGTTGCTTGATCGTGCTCCGCGCGCCGAGCGGACCACCAAGCTCGGACTGCCGGCGCAGAGCCCCTGCAAACGCGAGGGCGAAGGGTCTAGGATGCTCGCCGACAAGATCAACTTCGACGGACCCGCCATACCGCGCCTCGATGTTGAAGCGCAGACCCAGCACCGGATCGCTGGCGTGTGGAAGAACAACGCCATCGGCTGGCGCAAAACGAACCGCAGTTCCCTTGCGTGGGCGCCCCCTCATAGCGTGGCCTCCGAGGGGAGCAGTCCCAGGAGTTCTTCGACAGCCGCATCGACGGTATCGGAGCGCGTCGCGATGTGGTCCAGGTAAATATATGTTGTCGTCAGGCTGGCATGGCCCAGAAGCCGTTGCACCTGCTGGAGAGGATCGCCAAGAACTTGCCGATATCCCTCCATCGGCCCGGCAGGCAAGGCAGCATCGCGGAGGCGATGCTGAATGAGCATCGCCAGCATGTGAACGGCGAAGGTGTGACGGAGTTGGTGCGGGCTGATGCTGATATCGAAACCGAAGGATCTGCACCGGCTGGAGGCACGGGCGAAAGCGACTTCCCAGGAGTTCGGCTGCACCGGTAAGCCGATCTCCGAAAGCCATAATATCGCCGGTTCGCTCGGCGTGCCGTCGCTGTCGCAGACAATGATCCGACCGCGTTCCTCCGGATCGAGCAGGTCGAGTGCGATATCGCCGCCATCAAGCAACCGCAGCCGGGCAGCATGCCGATCCCGATGAACGAAGATCGGTCGGTCGATCGACCGCCACGCAGAGCGTTGCTGGAACTTCGTGACGGCATGAGCACGTTCGACACCGACATAGGCGCGCACCTGCTGGAGCAGTCGAGCGGGAACGAGGATCTGTCGACCGCGATCACCCTTGGTCTGGGCATCCGCCAAATCCAGCCAGACCTGACGGCCCGGACGCTGATCGCCGAAACCGAGATCGGAGGTGAAGAGGGATGATGCTTCTTCCAGCCGAAGACCTGTCGTCACCAGGAGATCGGCGAACAGCGCATTGCGGATACCGTTGCGATCTCGGGCGCCAGGGCGTACGTGGCCGTCAGGCAAAAGCGTTTTGAGGCCGACGTCCCGAAACCGTCGGTAGTCATCGAGCGTGACGAAACTGACGTCGGTTCGACGCGCGGCGGGCTCATAGGCATCGTTCCGCGCTGCCACCTGCGACCGCCGCCCAGCGTACCCCTGCCTCCAGACCGAGCGATGCGTGAAGGGTGCTTCCGCGATCAGTCCTTCCTGCACACCCCAGCGATATAGCCGGTCGAGGCAGGCGACGGCGCGGTTCCACGAGGCAGCGGAGATGCGTTGTCCAGCGTCGGCGCGGCGCTGGACGCGGTGATAGGCAAGAACATCATGCCGGTCGGCTTGCCATATCGTCTTCGCGCAGGCTTCCGAAAGAAAACGAACCCAGACGAGAACGTCGTAGCCATAGGCACGAAGAGAATGGCGGGAGCGAACGCCGTTGAGAGGGAGGTCGCGGAAAAAGCGATCCAGATCAGGATCGTATAGCGCCCCATCGCAGAGGATCATCGGGACATAGGCATCAAGCCCCGCCGATGATCTGCGCTCCTGAATGGTGATACTCAAAGCTGCGATTACATTGTCCACAAGTTGCTCAACCTTCCCCCGGACCCCCATCCGGGGAGCCCAGAATCAACGAAGGAGTTCAACTTGCCCGGCACTCTCCAGGCCGGCCTCCGCCAGCTATTTGGGAGCGCTGCGTCCGGCCTGGAAAGCGCCTCCGTCAGCGAGTGCATCAACCTGAGCATGAAGCCAAGAGTTAGTGCAGACTGTCAAGATAAGGCAATGAGCTCTTCGCGGGCGCGTTCGCTCCTGTCTTTCGCATAGCGGCTGAGATCCCGATCGAGCCTTCGCGGTGCAGCGGTCCAGTGCGTCATCTCGTGACTGAGAACGGCGACATAGGATGCATCGTCCCGGAAGGCGTCGAAGCACGGCATCTGGATGTAGTCACGGGCAGCAGCATAATAGGCCGCCGATCCTCCATGGCGGATCAGGGCGCCGGTATTGGCAAAGAAGCGGCCGGCAGCACCGATGCGGCTCATCCAATCCTGGTCAGGCGCGATGGAATGGGCAAGGCCATCAAGGCCGGTGATCTGGTCGGTGTTGAACACGGTGTAGGTTTTGAGGAAGGGGATGTCGCGTTCGATTTCGGCGCCTGTCTCCGTCGTCTCGGCGCGGATGAAAGAGCTGGCGAAGACGACGGTCGTGCCGGTTTCGCCCCTGCGGACGGCGCCGCCGAGCTCGATTGCCTGGCGAAACGTCATCCACCTTGGTGATGCAAAGCCGCGGGCGATGGCTTCAGACCAGAGGAGCAGAGCATTGATGCCGGTGTAGGGTTGGCCATTGTGGCGCAGTGGCCGGCTGACCTCGGCTGTCCAGCCTCCCGTCGTCCATGGCTTGGTCCATGGACGGACGCCCTGTTTGAGATCGGCGATGATCTTGGTGGTGATGCGGCTGTAGATATCGGATCGTTGATTGGATTGCTGCCTGTTCATCTCTGAACCTCCGTTCGAGGTCGCGGCCATCGCGACCTGCTACGGCGGTCCAAAAGCCAGGCTGCAAGTGCGGCCAGCACCCGCAGGGCCGCAACGAAGTGAAGGACGGCAAAGCCGTTGCGGGCAGCGCGAGCCTGGCAGGACCAAAAGCCGGGGCAGGACGGGATGCAGCAACACCACGGCGAGACAGGTTTGAAACCCAGGCAGAAATGAAAAATCCAGTCTATTACGCAAGGCGGGAGCGTCCGGGATGAATCGATGGACCCGAAGCGTGGCATCGACCTTGCGCGGCCGTTCCTCGTCGACGCAATGGAGAAGGTTAGCAACGAGAGTGCCATTTCGTCGAGGAAGCCAAGACCGCCGAGACCAAACTCGTAGTCTTCGCGCGCATGCAATTCGACCCGTACCTCAGCCCCTACTTCGTCGCCAACCAGGACAAGATGCGGGTAGAGTTCGAGGATCCGTATATCCTCATCCACGAAAAGAAGCTATCGAACCTGCAGTCCTTGCTGCCGGTAAGTTGAGGTCTGATGGAGCATTCCAATCGGCCGACCGCCTTCAGCAAATAGGCAGAACCATTACGAAATCACGGCGCAATCGCTGGCGTTTTTTTCCGCCACCCGTTCAAATGGCCGAAAGTTTCGAGTTGATCGAATTGAAGCTCCCGTGTTCGGGAAGTGGTGGGATCCGGGAACGTTTGGCAAGATTCAACGAACCACTGGCCGCCACGCCCAGAGAGGGTCATAGGGAATACGATGACAAGCGCGGACGCTCAGTCGTTCAGTCAGGTTGCGAGCACGTATCAGCTTGGGATCGGTATGACTCACATAGCGCCTCCAACTGATTTACGGCACTAGCCAAATCGTGAAGTTCCGATTTCAGCGATTGGATGATGTCGAAATGTCCGGAGCCATTCGAATTCGCAGTTGAACTTTTCAAATCCGCAGAATTTCTATTCGGATGGGGAAATGGGATGAGCTTTTGCACGGTTATGCTTTTGACGATATTGACGCAGAATAGTAGATTGTACTGGGCAAGTCTTTGCAATGGCAATCGAAAGCGAAAACACGTCAACGTATGTTTCGTCGCGCAATTCGGTACAGGGCCTGCATATTTCGGAACATCAAAGCACCTGAAGTTTTAAGTAGTTCCTATTGGTCCGCGTTTTATCCAATCGCCCAGAGTAGTTTGGGCTTCCGTTGGATGAGTGCGGTATAAACAGCGCCGCAGGTGGCGTGGATCCTGCGCGCTGTTAGCCGTAGGCTTCACGCGGTTCGGGTCCCAACAGATGCGGGAGGCAAGCGCATGAGTGCCACCCCTTCCTCTGCGGGCATCGGCGTAAGATGGGAATCACCGCGAGAGAACTCGGGCACTGCGTTTGCAGCGAGAAGTTCGGACTTCGGGATGGGCTTGCTATAGTAGAACCCCTGTGCCACAGCGCAGCCGCTTTCAGCCAAGAATTTTTCTTGATCGACCGTCTCCACGCCCTCAGCGACTACATTTTGCCCTAGGCAGCGCGCAATTGAGAGAATTGCCTTGACCAGTTCTCTACTTCGCTTGTCGGATCGATTGATGAATGACCGGTCAATTTTGAGGGTATCAATGGGAAAGTTAGCCAAATAGCTCAGAGATGAGTAGCCGGTGCCGAAATCATCGATCGCTATGGAAATTCCGCTCGCATGCAATTGAGAGAGTGTCGTCGAAACGCCCTCGCAGTTATGGAGCAGGAGACTCTCAGTTATTTCAACCTCGATCCACTCCGCACGACAACCGGTTTCCTGCAATACGTCCGCCACCGTTTGCGACAAACGCGGGCATTGAAACTGCTTAGGAGACAAATTTATCGCAATCTTGTGCGGGGGCAGTCCATCTGCATTCATGACGGCAGCCGTGCAACACGCCTCATGCAGCACCCATCGTCCAAGATCGATGATCAATCCCGTTTCCTCGGCGACACCTATGAATTCTCCCGGAGGGATCATTCCCATCTTCGGATGATGCCATCGTAGCAGTGCTTCTGAACCGATCACCTTTCCGTTGTCCAATAGGACCTTTGGCTGATAATGGAGTTCAAGTTGCTCATGTTTCAAAGCTAGGCGTAGGTCTGATTCTAGCGCTAGGCGCTTTTCAGCCCCAATCGTGAGATCCTTTGAGTAGAAGCGGAAGTTGCTACGCCCCGAGCGCTTCGCCAAATACATCGCAGAATCCGCATATTTCACCAAATCGTCGGGAGCGTCGCCGTCATTTGGAAATACCGATATCCCGATGCTGCAGGATACAAAGATCTCCCTGTCGGAAAGCATGAAGCGTTCGCCGAATGCGGCAAGCATTCTGCTGGCAATTTGAGCCAAATCGTCATTGTCCTGAACATTGGGCAGCAAGACTGCAAATTCATCTCCACCGAGTCTCGCCACGGTGTCGCTGGCACGGACGCCTTTTTTCATGCGTGTCGCCACCTGCCGCAGCAACTCGTCACCAACGGGATGTCCCATAGTGTCATTGATCGCTTTGAAATGGTCCATGTCGATCAGCATCACCCCGGCTCGCTGGCCCGCCGAAGCCGCGTCCCCGATCATCTCGCGTAGCCGTTCATTGAAAAGTGTCCGGTTAGGCAGGCCGGTCAGAGAATCGTAGAATGCCATCTGATGGATTTTCTTACGGGACGTGTCCAGTTCGGTGATATCGCGGGCGACGCCGAGGATCCCCATCAGCTTTCCCCCCGTGAATACCGGAACCTTACGAGTCTCCAAAAGCGTTGATCGACCGTCCTCGTGAGCGGTAAACCGTTCCTCATTGATGAGAATACGGCCGGCTTGCATGGCCTCCTCATCCTTGTCACGAAAAAATTGGGCGAGTTCGGGAGTAAACAGGTCATAATCCGTTTTCCCGACGATTTCCGCTTCTGCCTTGCCGACCAATTCTTCGAAGGCATGATTGCACAACAGATATTTGCCTGTTACGTCTTTCAGCCATACCATATCCGGAATGGTCTGCAGGACACTTAGGAGGCGAGCCCGAGCTTCAATAGTCGTGCCCTCGGCGTGCTTTCGTTCGGTAATATCGCGAGATAACACCAGAAAAGTGACGGTTGAGTGATTGCTGCTTGGTCGCCTTGCGACCGACAGTTCAAACCAACGGGATTCGCCGTTTGGTAGGGCTATACGGACACAACGACCGTAGGAGGCGCCGGTTTCATCGGCTTCTTCAAGAGCCAGCATAGCGATGTCGGCCTGATCTGGAGGGAGCACATCGCGGACAAGCTTGCCGAGCAGCACTTCTTTTCGCTGCGCCAGGATCTCCTGATTCCTTGCCCAGACCTGCAGGTAGCGACCGTCGGCATTTACCTCGAACAGAACGTCAGGAATGGCGGCAATAATTCCCTCTGCGAATTCAAGAGCCTCTTTGAGATCATGCTCCGCACGTTTTCGCTCTGTGATGTCCAACATCGCGCCAACCAAGCCGATCCTGTTACCAGCGATATCAGTGATTGCGGTCTTGCTGAGTAAAAGATCAACGACACCACCATTCTCGGTGGTGGCCTTTGCTTCATATTGCTGAACACCGCCATTTGCAAAAAGCGCCTCGTCCAACGCGGCATACGTCTCGGCTATGGGTGCGGGCACCAAATCGAAAACGGTTTTTCCGATAATATCTCCCTTTGAGCGGCCGGAGAAGCTTTCGAAGGCCCTGTTGCAACCAAGGTGTATCCCATCTCTGTTTTTGAAGAAGACGGGTAACGGGATCGCGTCGAGTACGACGGCACTGGACATCTCTTCGGCGTTGAATGGCAAGTCGACGTTTGTCGCAGGATGCCGGGGATTCGCCCGGAAAGCCTTCTCAAACGGTTGCTTCAGACTTGCGACATCTGCGTCGTGACCGTCCGATGGCCGGACAACGGAGGCTTCCGAAAATGGCGGGGCCGTGCCCGTGGCAAGCGGAGGGCTGGCATTGACCGCGTTGCGGAAGGCTCCACGCCCCTGGTCGATTTGAGCATCAGTCGCCATCTGCACTTCCACAGGCTGTTCGGGGCGGGATGTGCGTTCCGATTGACGTACGTGTTTCATGTGCCTGTCCTGCTTTGTCACGTGGCTGAGCAATCATGCGTCAAGCCAGCATTTTGTTAGGACCGCACAAGTCATTTGGCGGAGTACCATGCCGCTACCCCACCGGGATATCGCTCTCATTCAGAATCATCAAAGACGTGTATTTGCATGTGGTCGGCGACGCCGCCCATATCATTTAGAACGCTTGCCAATCATCATTCGAAGGCGCGAGCACCAGGTTACCACGGCGCATCGGATAGTCTCCGCGGTCAACCATTGTCTGACCGGGCGGGAAGCTCTTCCCAAGTTCGCCCGTGACCTTCTGTGGCTTCCCGCTCTCGTCTTTGAAGTGGAAATGTTTCAACAGTGCGGCTAGGCTTTGGCTCTCTTGAGCGAGGTGCGATCCTGCAGTATTCATCTCCGCGACCATGCTCGCATTTTCTTGAGTGGCATGGTCCATATGGTTAACCGCGCCGTTGATCTCGCGCAGGCCCGACGATTGTTCCTGGGAGGCCGTTGCGATTGCGTCCATATGAAGATTTACATCCTGCACAAGCTCTTCAATCGTTCTCAGGCCCGATCCGGTTTCACTCACGAGCCTTACGCCTTCGTCGACGGCAAGAGCTGAATTGCCGATGAGATCCTTGATTTCTTTTGCCGCTGTCGCTGAGCGCTGTGCAAGCTCCCTGACCTCCTGGGCAACAACCGCAAAGCCTTTTCCCGCGTCGCCAGCACGCGCTGCTTCGACGCCGGCGTTCAGCGCCAGGAGGTTCGTTTGGAAGGCGATCGCGTCGATGACGCTGATGATCTGGGAAATCTGCTTGGAGGAGTTTTCAATGCGATTCATGGCGCCGATAGCATCGCGTACAACCCGACCGGACATTTCCGCATGATCTCGCATCTGTTGGACGGCTCCGCGCGCCTCAGCCGTCCTCTTCGTGGTCGACGCAACGTTGACGGTTATCTCCTCCAACGCCGCTGCAGTTTCCTCGAGCGAAGCCGCCTGCTGCTCCGTGAGTCTTGAAAGATTTTCAGATGCGGCCGAGACGCCCGAGCTGCCATTCGTGACCGTTTCAACTGAATGGCCGACGGTAACAAGCACGTCCCGGAGCTGACGAATGGAAGCGTTGAAATCCCTGCGCAAACTTTCAAACTGTGGCGCTAACGGCTCCTCAATCTCATAAATCAAGTCTCCATCCGCCATCCGCTTCAACCCGGTTGCCAATGCCGTCGTCGCTCGGATGAGGCGCTCTTCTGCTTCTTTTTCCGCCCTTACCTGAATATCCAGCTTCTCTTGGTCAGAACGAATGCGCTCAGCTTCCGCGGATGTCTCCAGGTTACTTTTCTGTATGGCCGCGCCGCGGAAAAACTCAAGGCAACGCGCCATGTCCCCGATCTCGTCGCGTCGGATCGTCAAGGGCACCGGCGCCGACGTATCGCCTTCTGCGAGTGCCTTCATTCGGCTTGTCAGAGTCCGAATGGAGCTTGAAATTCTCCGAACGACCGAAATGCACAAAATGAGTACCGTAGACATGATCAGAAGCGTGGCGCCGGAGTAGCCGATAAAGGCATTGCGAAGATCGGCGTAACGCTGAAATGCCATCTCGTCCAACTCGTCGCCGGTGCGCATAATGAGTGCGGTCAACAAAGCAGCCCGCTGTTGGGTGATTTCATTCCATCGATCCAACGTCTCGGGGGGGAAGGAAACGCCCGGCTGGTTTGCATACATCTGATCGCGAACGCCCGCGATGAACTTGCCTGCGGCGCTGGCCTCGAAGTCGTCATAAGATTTGACGAGATCGGCGGGGAGAAATTCCTGCATCGCAGGCACATAAAGCTGCTTTAGATTTTTTGACTGTAAGAGGGACGAAAATAGATCGACGGACATGGCTGAATTTTTGACGTAGGCTCGGCCGGGCCTGATCTCCAGCAAACTAGCTTCCGTGATCTGCATGAGCGCGTGAAAACCGGTAATTTGGCGTGCTAAATCCAAATCATTGACAGTCGCCCCAGTGCGACGGACGAGCTCCAAGCCCGCAAGGGCAGCTGGGCGCAAAGCAACAGCTCCCTCCGCCTCGCTAGCCGTTCCGTCATCGACGCGCCGGCGGAAGCTATCGATATTGTCCCGCCTTTCACGAATGATCTGTACCGCCCGTTCTATGGCCGGATCGTCGAATGCCTTTTTCCAAGAGTCGTAAGCGGAAAAGACCGCTGTAAAAGCCCTGTCCGATGCAGCTTGCTTTGCCCGACGCACGTCGGCGCCTGCAAACGCTTCCGCCGCTATAGCTTGGGCGAGGAATCCGCCTTCCCGCCCAAGTCGCTGCGTTGTTTGTGCGCTGCGGAAGGTAGAGTATTCTCGGTAATATCCCAGTGATGTTGATACTCCGATGATTACGAACGCCGTCAACGGGATAATTGCCAAAATCATTAAAAGTAGAGATAGCGGCAGTCTCGACATATGTTCCTCATAGACGACTATAAATTACACCGGCTTCCATTAGCGACGCGGTCCAGAACATTGCGACATTGACCGCTATGTGTGAGATGACCTCGGCATAATTACTATAAGATTAACCCCTGTAGTGGTCTTGAACTGCGTTGCGCAGATCGGAACATCGTCGCGTTCAGGGGATCATCTGCAAGACAGATCTTGGGCCGAGGCAGTCGGCTTTTCTGGAGAGTGCTGTTGCTACAAGCCTTGAGGACGGTCGAGCGTGCCGGCTGATCGTAGCTCGGTCGGCGCAATCTGCTTATGATATACGCAATGTTTCCGAGGGAAGTACCCCATAGCGCTTGCGATAGTCCGCAGAAAATCTGCCTCTATGCACGAAGCCCCATTTCAGAGCGACCTGCGTGACCGAGAGGCCAGGTTCGCCTGTCATCAGTTCCTGATGCACTAATTCCAACCGTAGGTGCTGCAGGAATGCCAGAGGGGTCGTATTCCGAAAGTTGCGAAAACCGCTTTGAAGAGTGCGTCGGCTTACGCCACAAGCCGTTGCGATTTCCTCAAGAGATAGCGGCCGAGTAATATTGGCACGCATATAGTCGACCGCCCGCTTAACGGCCTTGGGTAAGGGTGATTCAGCAACGCGGCATAACTCAGATGAGTAGCGATGCTGCGCAGCTTCGATCAAAAGCTCCATCGTCGTTTCAGTGAGGTGATGAAGTGCTATCGGTGATTGAAGGAGGGTTCCGTCTCGTAATCCAGCATACAGCACTGGTACCAGTTGAACCAAAAGGGAGCCGAACCCGACCGATAGGTCGATTTCTGGCGAGAAATCGAGGCTGCCTCTTATTGGCGTATTGAGCCGACATCCCAAACGGCGCGTCAGCTCATCATGGGCGATCCTAAGCCCCAAATGTTTCCTGGGCCCAATGAATTGGGTCGTACTCGCCGACATACTGTTCACGAAAACGCCCCGCGTTCCCTCTGACGGGATTTGTCTGCCGTCAACGGTAACGACCGATCGCCCATGTAGTGGAAGCATGATGATGTTTGCCTCCGCCGGTCCCCGGTGCTGGACCGTTAGGTCGCCCTCGTAGTGCGCGGCAATAACTGCAATCGGACCATTGGTAATCGCATGTACATCGTAGGCGATCGTCTTATCGCCATGTACATGCGCTTCAGATTGCGGGGAAAGCCTCGAAAGCGCTGCCGCGAGTTCCTCGCTGCAGGTACCTTTGAGCGAGAAATGGTCAATCTTAGAGGGGGACACTCTCAACTCTCCACATCATCACTTCCTTCCCGAAACGGTATTCAAGCATGAGGCCCGCCTATCGCTAACGACAGGCGGACAGGGCAATTGACTTGTCGCGGCCAGTCCTCGCCGTGAATTCGACGCAGTCGAAGTCGCCTAAGTTGATAGTGCGAAGATCAATCATTGTTATATATGGAACTCCGACAGAATTGTTACCTGCTGCCAACCATCGCTTCGCAACCGATTCCCAAATGTCTGGCCTTTGATGGTCTCCATTCACGGCCCAGCAGACTCGGGCGTGCTCGCGCTAGCGACTAAACCTCATCCTTTAAGGTTTCTTTTTGCGTGATCAAACGTGCGGAGTGATGGCCGGAAACAAAGATCCATAGCCAGCTTAGTCCAACTGCCAATCTGCTCCTCGTACCTATCAGGAAGTAGATATGGGCAAGCCCCCAAATCCACCATGCAATTCCGCCCTTGAGCCGGATCTTCCCGAAGTCGATAACAGCCGAATTCGGCCCGATGGTAGCCAGGTTTCCCAGATGCCTATATCTGAACGCACTTGGAGTGGGTGTACCCAGACGTCGTGCTTCAATTACCGAAGCGACATATTTGCCTTGCTGTTTGGCGGCGGGAGCCACTCCGGGGACGGGTGTTCCATCAGCGGCCTTCACGGAGGCAGTATCTCCAATAATAAAAATCTCGGGCTTACCGCCAACAGTCAGATCTGGCTGCACGACCGCCCTACCCGCCCTGTCCTTTTCAGCACCGACCCAGGCGGCGGCGTTCGACGCTTGCACCCCCGCAGCCCAGATGACGGTCCGGCTTGAAACGAACTCATCTCCGATCGCGATGCCGTTCTCGTTGCATGCCGTCACGGGAATGCCTGTTCTCACTTCGACGCCCATCTTGATTAGCGACTGCTCGGCATATCTCGAAAGTGCTTCCGGGAACACGGGTAGGACACGTGGACCTGCCTCGATGAGAAGGATGCGCGCCGATCTGGTGTCGATGCTACGGAACTCCTCAACAAGGGTTCGTTGGGCCAGTTGCGCTATAATCCCAGCCATCTCCACGCCTGTCGGGCCTGCTCCGATTATGCTGAACGTGAGCATTGCCTTCCGCCGTTCGGGATCAGCCTCCAATTCGGCCTTCTCAAACGCGAGAAGAAGCCGCCGCCGGATGGTCGTCGCGTCTTCGAGTGCCTTTAGCCCGGGCGCAAACGGCTCCCACTCGTCCCGGCCAAAATAGGCGTGCCTTGCACCTGTCGCGAGAACGAGCGTGTCATAGGGAATAGCATTCCCATCCTTGAGCGATACTACGCGTGCCTCGGTATCAACGCCAACAACCTCGCCCAGCAGCGTCGATACATCCTTTCGTCCTCTGAACAATGCTCTGATGGGCCAAGCTATCTCCGAGGTTGCCAATACAGTCGTGGCAACTTGGTAGAGGAGCGGTTGAAAGAGGTGATGGTTGCGCCTGTCGACGATCGTTATGGAAGTGTCGGGACACTCGAGGTCCTTCGCTAACTGGAGTCCGGCAAAGCCACCGCCGACTACGACAACTCGATGCGTATCCATTTCGTCTCCCTCAAACCTGCGCGCTCGGGGCGCGCGCCTCGTAGAAATGGCCATTGCGCCCGATCAGTCGCTGATACGGGTATTTACATTAATCGACGGTGGACTCACCAACAGTGGAAGAAGAGGCTCCAGCACCCGCTTGACATTAGGATGTTCGCCATGGCCAACGACAGCCGCCTCATTCTGCCAGCCGTCTAAGATGATGAAAGTGTTCGGATCGTCCGACCGCTGGTAGAGGTCGTAGTAGAGACAACCAGACTCTTCGCGGGCGGGTCCAATGAATTCCTGAAGGAGTTCTTTTACGCGGTTTCGATTTTGGGACGTGGTTTTGAATTCCACGACAAGGTGCTGTTCCTCTGACTTCTTCGATGTCATTTGCGCTGGCTCCTAGTTGAAAACGACGACCGGCTTGATCACTCGCCCGGCTTCGGCGTCCGCGATCGCTTCGTTGATCTTCTCGAAGGGATACTTGGTGATCAATTTTTGGAAGGGGAAAAGCCCAGCCTGATTAAGATCCATCATCTGCGGAATGAACAGCTGTGGAATCTGATCACCAAGGATCGCACCCTGGATCTTGCGATTGAACACCATTAGATCGAGGGGGATGGGAATGTCGTTCCCGAGCGCGTCGAGGCCGAGCAAGACAACGTGCCCGCCGGCACGGGTGCACTTGATCGAGTTCAGAATAACCGGAATGATGCCAACTGCGTCGATCGCGAAGTCGGCACCGCCGCCCGTCAGCGCATGGATCTGGTTGACTACGTCGGGATCTTTGCCGTTGATCGCATGTGTGGCACCAAGCCCCATGGCCATGTCTAGCCTCTGCTGATTCAGATCTATGATGATAATCTTGCTGCACCGACGAACTTTGGCGGCCATCACGGCGGCCATGCCGACAGCACCTGCGCCGAAAACGGCTATCGTCGACCCTATTTCCGGCTTCATCGCGTTTATCACTGTTCCTGCACCTGTTGCCATGCCGCACCCGAGTGGCGCAGCGTCGGTAAGGTCGAGGTCTGTTTTCGGCAAAAGCGCTGCATTGTTTTCAGTCGCAAGGATATGCGTCGCAAAGGACGACTGGCCCACGAAATTGCTGCCAATGCCAACTTCATCGCAGAGCAATGCCTTCTTACCATTCGGACGAAGCCCCGTAAGATTGTACTGGGTATAGTTTTGGCAGTTCATTGGGTGAGAACGGCGGCAGTCGGCGCAGAATCCGCATGAGCTCTGGCTCAGTGCGACGTGATCACCCACTTTGAGGCTCTGAACTTCTGGTCCGACCGCCTCGACGACGCCGACGCCTTCGTGCCCCGGGATCACCGGTGCCGGCGGGCCAAAAATACCGTCGCGAAGCAGCAAGTCCGTGTGGCAGATCCCGCTCGCAACCGTGCGAACCAGGATCTCGTTGCCTTCGGGGTCAGCCAGTTCGAGTTCACGGAATTCCAGCGGGCTCTTTGGCTTCACGGCGACAGCCGCAGTGATCTTCACCATTATATTCTCCTGCGTTCTCCCGCAATTGCTACGGGAATGACTTGATCGGTCCGACGGACTAGACGCGACCCGCGCGCGCACCGTAGATGATTGCGGCAAATGCAATGATCACGCCCTGGACGATAAGCTTGCCCGGCTCCTGGATGCCGAAGACGGTCAGCATCGCGAACAGGAAGCTGAAGGCAACGACGGCAACGAACGGCCCGGCGACGCCGCCCCGGTCGACGCCGAACGTCACACCGCCGAGGATCGTGGCGGCGAGCGCATTCATGAAGGTGTCGAAGCCTGGCTTGATGGTGCCGACCGCCAACGCGGATACCTGGACCAGGGCCGCGATGCCTGTCAGGGCGCCCGCGAGCGTGTGCGAGACAAAAATCGTACGTGCCAACGGAATTCCTGTAGTTTCCGCCGCCCTCGGATTGTCGCCGACGGCCCTGAAGTAACGCCCGACGATGAGAAAGCGAAATGCGATAGAAATCAGGGCGGCGATGACGATCCACAGGACCACGGAATAGGAAAGGCCGTGGATATTGCCGCTCGTAAGTATTCGAAGCCAGCTTGGCGTTGAACCGGGCGCGCGGCCGGCGCTCATGTATTGGACGATCCCAATCAGAATGGCCGAAACACTTAGTGTGGAGATAACGGCAGAAGCGCGCACGTATGCTACGAGTATTCCGTTTACACCCCCCACAGCTAGCCCAATCACAACAGGCATGAGGACGGTCATTAGCGGTGGATAGTTGTTGAGCTGGCCCGAGCTGGCCAGATAGATCGCGAAGGCGAAAATACCGCTGACAGAGAGATCGATGGATCGCACCCGCATGACAAGCGACTGGGCGAGCACCGCGATCCCGAGCGGCGCTGACTGCTTGAGGATTACAAACCAGTAGTTGGGATTTATGAGCGTGGCGCTCACTGCTGGAGCAACCGCAACCAGGATTGCGAGCACATAGTATGCGGGCGGTAGCCCGAGTATCCACGAAATGGCGCTCTTACCCCTCAATGAGCGAGATGGTGCTTCAGTTTTCGAGTCTGATGTGGTCATCGAGAAGTCCATCTCTTTCAAAGTCCGATTGTTTTGCGTCGCTGCGAAACGACGAGTACGAGAAGCAACACACCCTTGACGACCGACTGAAGAAATGCAGAGACGTTGGCCAGATTCATCACATTATTCACTGTCCCGAGGATCGCCGCGCCAACGACGGTTCCCACAATGCTTCCGATGCCCCCGGCGAGGTGGACCCCACCCAATGCTGCAGCCGTTACAGACTCAATCCCGAATGAAGCGCCGCCCTTAGGATCACCCGATGCAAGGCGACCTGCAAGAAACATCCCCGCAGCGCATGCGAATAGAGCGGAAAGAACATACGCTTTGATGATGGTGCGCTCGACGGGAACACCGTTCATCCGTGCGTTGAAGTCATTGCCGCCGGAAGCGAAGAGGTAGAGGCCGAAGGGACGACGATAGAGAATCCAGGATGCGAAGAGCGATGCCGTGATCAACCAAAACAATGAGTTAGGTACGGGGCCGATGGATCCGGCTACCGAGCCGGAAAGCCACTCCGGAACGCGCCCACCTGGGATTGGCAAAATGATCAACGCGATACCTTGGCCGATGCCCATTGTTGTCAGCGTCATGATGATTGGATGTACATTGAGGCGCGCGACACCGTAACCGTTCGCTACTCCGAACCCCATCGCCACCGCGATGCAGATAAGCACGCGGGTTATCTCAGGAAGATCAAGCGTCATGATCGTCGTCGTTAGACTGATGACGGACCCAACCGACACGTCGAGGCCGCCAGTGAGAATGACGAACGTCTGACCGAGAGCCGAGATGACGAGCACCGTCGATTGCGCCAGGAGATTAGACAAATTCTCCGGATCCATGAAGTCCGGCAATAATATTACCGAGGCGACAACCATCACCAGGAGCGTTCCAATGGAAAGCCCGATCGCTCCCGCGCGATAAGGGAGCTTCAGGCGACTGGCAAATGAATTCATAAGTTATCCTCCTCAATGCACCGCAGCACGGGGATCCGGTGACGCACTCGCCCCCAGCGCAGTCTCGAGGATTCTTTCCTCGGTCGCCCCCTCTGCGGACATCTGCCCGACGATCTTCCTGTCATGAACGACCAAAATGCTGTCGCAGAGCCCTATAAGCTCAGCGTGCTCGCGCGACGAAACCACGACCGCACCGCCACGATCACTGAAGTCCCGCAGCAATCTGTAAATCTCTGCCTTTGCACCGACGTCGACGCCGCGCGTGGGCTCCTCAATAACGAGGATGTCCACTCCGGAGAGCAACCAGCGGCCCAGCAGCACCTTCTGCTGATTCCCGCCCGAGAGTTTACCTACGGGCGCATTGGGATCGGCGGCCGCAACTCGTAGCGACTTGATCACCTCGCGGACCCTCGACACCGATCGCCACGCAACGCTTGCCATATTCCGATTGAGCTGTTTTCCCAGCGCGATGTTGTCGTAGATAGGCAGGCGCAGGAACAGCCCTTCCTGCTTCCTGTCTTCAGGGATAAAACCGATTCCTGATGCGACCGCGCGAGCGAACCCTGACCCTACATTCACCACGTGCATGCTGTTGTCGAGGCCGGCACGCCACACGGCGATGGCCTTTGGCGATTCAACGCCCACAATGGCACGCATTATCTCTCGCTGGCCCTGTCCTTCGAGCCCTGCCAGCCCGATGATTTCACCTTTTCTGACAACGAAAGTGACTGTCGAGCTGCTGTCGTCGAGGCGCAAGTCCGAAACCTCCAGCATTGCCGCTCCGGTGGCCTGCGAGCGCGGCGGAAAGAAGTTCTGAAGTTCGCGACCAACCATTGTCGCTACCAGCGTTTGCAAGTTGAAGTCCTGCGCTCTTGCAGTCCTTACCCAAGCGCCATCTTTCATGACGGTGATGGTGTCGCATAGTTCGAAGACTTCATTCATGCGATGAGAGATGTAGACGACAGCCTTATGTTGAGCCTTAAGGTCGCGGATAACCTTGAAAAGATGCGCGACATCGGTCGAGTTCAACGCCGCCGTTGGCTCGTCGAAGATGAATACGTCCGCGTTCGACGTAAGTCCCTTCGCGATCTCTACTGCCTGCTGCTGCGCGACAGTCAGTGTCTCGACGATCGCAGTTGCGTCGAGCTGTGGAAATACGTCAGCCAGCAAAGCGCGAGCGCGTTTCACTACCTCGACGCTATCGATCGAACCGTCAATGCGACGAGGTTCATGGCCCAGGAACATGTTCTCAGCAACGGTGAGATTGGGGATCAGGGTAAACTCCTGAAACACCGTCGACACTCCCGCCAACCGTGCCTCCTTAGGGGAACGGAAATTGACTTCCTCCCCGCGGAGCCGAACACTTCCTGCGCCCGGCTGATATACCCCCGCCAGAATACGCATCAGGGTGGACTTCCCCGCGCCGTTTTCCCCCATCAGAGCGTGCACGGAGCCACGTTCCAGGGAAAAGCGAACGTCCGAAAGGACTTTCGTGAAACCAAACGATTTGTTGATGCCGACCATCTCGACAAGCGTGCTCATGGGAATTTCCATCTTCGACAGGGATACGGGCACGAGTGATCGTGCCCGTAGTTCATCAAGCCTTGAAATAATCAAGGAGCTTTTCGTTCGGCATTTCGGTCGGCGCCCAGTACGCATCAGTGAGATCTGCGCGATAGAACTGGGAGAGCGTCTCGTCGGTGATCGGCTTGGGGCGGTTCGTCCAGTTACGCTGAATCGGCTTCCCATCCAGCAAGGCGAAGGCGGCCCGCAGCGCGGCAGTAGACAGAGCGGGTGGGCAAATCGGACCGATCGAGGAAAGTTTTTCGTCATTCCAACGACGCATCCAGCCGTTAAGTGCTTCGCCCGTGATTGGCGGGATCGTTGAGGCGCCAGCCTCCTGCAAGGCATCCAAAACGCCAAGAGACATGTTGGCTCCATCGGTCCAGATGCCCGCGACATCGGGGTCGGAGAGATACAGGCTTTCGGCGATCTTCTTTGAGTCCTCATAAGACCAGCTTCCGTGCTGGGTCGACGTGATCTGAAGTCCAGACTTGCTGAAGACTTCCATGGCGCCTGCATAACGATCTGCATCGATGGGATGCCCGGCGACGCCACGCAGAACCCATACCTTGCCCTTGTTGCCAAGCTTGTCGACGAGGAACTGAGCCATCACGCGCCCGAAATAGAAGTCGTCGCCCTGGACCTGAACCGTAAACTCCTCGGTGTCGACGCGTCCGAGATAGACTACGGTTGGAATGCCAGCAGCCTTTGCCTTCTTGATGCCCTCGACGGCGGAACCGGTGGTTAGCGGTGCGATGATGATCGCATCGACCTTCTGGGCGATCAGATCCTCGATATCGGCAACTTGTTTGGAGGCATTGAGATCAGCGCTCCGGAACTGGTAATCAGCGATCCGATCCTTGTTCTTTTTTATTTCATATTCGGCTTCAAACGCCGTCTGGTAGGTATGCGTTGAACCAGCGAGGCCGTAGTGGCTGTGTCCGATCTTCCACGGGCCTGACTTCTTGAACTTACCCGCGTCGACAATTGGGTTGGCGCCTTCGGAGGGCCAAGTGTCAGGTAGGAGACTGATCGCGTCGTCGGCGCGAAGAATCCCCGGCATTCCGAACGTGCCGGCTACAGCAATTGCCCCGCTCGCTTGTAGAAATGTACGTCTCTTCATGAAAATTCCTCCTCCGGCCGCTCTGGGCGGCATTGTCTGTTAAGGCGAGAGCCTTGCCTTCCCAAGCCGTGCCGGACTCTCCTCAATACGGCGGAGTGCATTGGTATGAGCTATCAGACAATCTGTCAATAAATATATACTTCGACGTTTATTTTTTCGGCATCGTTTTGTTTTCACTTGCACATAGTCGCACTTGACGGATTGTCCGATAGTGCGACAATATTCGTGTTCGCTAAATCGATGGGAGGGTTATGAATGTCCACTCTGGTGATTGTCCGGCATGGCCAAAGCGAAGGGAACGCGCGCGGGGAGTTCTCGGGTACGAGCGACGTTCCGCTCACACAGGAGGGCTGGTCTGAGAGCAGGCGAGCCGGCTCACTGCTCGCGAACCTCGGCATCTCGTTCGATATTGCGTTTAGCTCTGCCCTCTTGCGCACAGTTGACACTTGCAGAGCGATTTTGAACGAAACCAACGGCGATCTGCTGGAGCCAATCAGGAGAACCGAGTTGAACGAACGCGACTACGGACAGCTCACCGGCATCAACAAGAACGTGGCACGTGAGCGGTGGGGCCAGGATGTTGTCCAGGTTTGGCGCCGCTCGTACAGCACTCCACCACCTGGGGGAGAAAGCATACGGGACATAAGCGCGAGGGTTCTGCCCTTTTTGATAAGCGAAGTGTTCCCCCCCTTGTTGAGAGGGAAATCGGTTCTTGTGGTGGCCCACGGGAATACGATCAGGTCACTAAAGCAGGGCATCGAACGCCTCACGATCCAGGATACGCTCGCTATTGAGTCACCGACCGCCGCGCCAACTGTATACCGGATTGCGTCGGACCTCTCGATCATCGAGAAGACTAACGTCCTGGTTGGTACTGTCTGTTAAGCCTGGCTGGCAGTAGCATCGTTTGTAGTCGGTTAAACTTGGCAATACCGGTGTCTCGAAGCTGTCGATAGCCTTCAGAACCGGCTCGACGTCGGCAAGCGACGCCATCCGGCTCGCCTCACACGTTGCTACTAAATTTTCGTCTGCCGATCTTTCAGCCCAAAGCGGGACAAGACGCATGCTCCCTTTCGAACATGCACGGAACCCTTTGATCACTTCAAATCAGCGTTCACTCGTGACTTTGCAAAAATGCAGCCCTGCTCCGGTTGAACTGATCTAATTTAACAGAGTAATTATTGACTGATTGTCTGACGATGAGTACGTTCGCGCGAATTGCGTTGTGAGCCTTGGAGGAACAGTTACATGAAGCAGGCATATGCGGCGGTCTCGCGCGAAAAGGCGAAGCCCTTGATCTTGGAGTGCATAGGGATTGAGGAACCTCGTGCAGACGAGATTTTGGTCCGCATCGTCGCATCGGGGGTATGTCATACCGACCTGGTGGTCAGGGACCAGGGATATGACGTACCTCAACCTGTTGTGTTGGGACACGAAGGCTCTGGCGTCGTCGAGGCCGTCGGGAGCGCAGTTAAAGATCTTGTGCCCGGTGATCACGTTGCTTTGAGCTACGCCTATTGCGGCAAGTGCGAAAAGTGCCTTTCCGGTACACCTTTCTACTGCGAGGACTTCTTCGGTCGCAATTTCCGCGGCACTCGTCCGGATGGCACCTGCCCGATCCATGATTCTCACGGGAAACAGATTAGTGGCTGCTTCTTCGAGCAGTCGTCATTTGCAACCTACGCCATCGCCAGCGAACGAAACGCCGTGAAGGTTGCAAAGGATGTTCCACTCGAGTTGATTGGACCGCTCGGGTGCGGGCTTCAGACCGGTGCTGGCGCGGTACTGAATTGCCTCAAGCCGAAGCCCGGCTCGTCAATAGCAGTGTTCGGTGCTGGTGCGGTTGGCATGGCGGCTACGATGGCCGCGAAAATCGCCGGATGCGCGACCATCATCGTGATCGACTTGAACGATGAACGGCTGGAACTTTCGCGCGAACTCGGGGCGACGCACACGATAAATGCCCGCAAATTGGACAGCGTTGCCGCGATCAGGAAGATCGTCCCCGCAGGCGTTGATTTCAGCTTGGAATGCACGAGTTCGCCACGAGTTTTCCGTCAGGCAGTCGACTGCCTTGGTACGCCGGGAACATGCGGTCTCGTTGGCTCGTCCGCTCTCGGCACTGAAGGCACGATCGATATCGGGAACTTCCTTTTCGGCCGCACATTGATCGGCGTTGTCGAAGGACAAAGCATTCCGTCCGAGTTCGTCCCGCAGTTGATCGAGTATTGGCAGCAGGGACTTTTCCCGTTCGACAAACTGGTTCAGTTCTATGACCTCGACCAGATCAACGAGGCGATGGCTGATTCCGAGAGCGGCAAAGTCATTAAGCCGATCCTTCGCATGAAGCATTAGTTTGCGAGACTTTTCGAAAGACAAGACGGACCGCGATTAAATGCGATCCGTCGGAACAGCCGTGCTCAAGACGAGATATGGTCGAACGCTGCTTTCGATGCAATCGCGGGCCACATCACTCCGATACGCCTGCACGAATGATGTGCTGGCAGGGCCGACGCAAAAGCTCTAGGACTCTGCCGGTCAAAGGCGGCCCCCTACAATCACCGGCAGGTAAGTGGCGAGGGCGGCTCCGCTACCCAAGGGGTCCAGAGAACACCTGCGCGCCAAACACTGAAAAGACGTTGTTCCGGCCGACGTGTTCAGCTGACGTGTCCTGGTCCAACAGGTGGCCAAACCGATCGCGCTTTGTCTTAAGATAAGTGATGTTGGACGCGCTAGATGCGGCGATCAGACTCTGGCGAGACGACACGATGACGCCTGACGTTCGCAGCGCCTCTATTTTTGCAAGATTGTTGGTCAGAAGCCGAACGCTGCCGATACCGAGGTCGCGGATGATATCCGCCGCTGCGTTATATTCGCGGGAATCAGATGCGAAGCCGAGTTCCCGATTTGCCTCAAGAGTATCACGACCATGATCCTGCAGGCCGTAAGCCGCAATTTTGTTTCCTAAGCCAATGCCACGCCCCTCTTGCCCACGCATGTAGATCACGCAACCAGCGCCCGCTAACTGGACCGCCCGAAGAGCCATTTCGAGCTGTTGACCGCAGTCGCATCGCATGGACCGGAACGCCTCACCTGTCAGACATTCAGAATGCACCCGTACCAGAACGTCTTCCTTCTCGCACAACTCGCCAAGTGTCAAAGCTAAGTGTTCCGTTCCCGTCAAACTATCGCGATAAGCAATTGCCTTGAAATCCCCAAACCGCGTTGGCATAAAGGACTGCGCGTAACGCTTTACCCTCGTATCACGACTCCTGCAGTACTCAATCAAAGCGTCGATCGTTACTATGTGCAGGCCATGTTCGATTGCGAACTTCTCGAGATCTGGCAGTCGAGACATGGTTCCGTCGTCATTGGCGATCTCGCAGATTACGCCAGCCGGCGCCAGGCCGGCCAGTCGTGCAAGATCCACGGCAGCTTCGGTGTGGCCAGGACGGCCCAGGACACCGAGACGATTTGCACGCAAAGGAAAAATGTGACCCGGCCGCGATAGGTCTTCCGGCCGCGTCTGCGGATCGATGAGCGACTTGACGGTTGCTGCTCGATCTTCGGCTGAAATCCCTGTCGTTGTGCCGTGTTTGCAATCGACGGAAACGGTAAATGCCGTCTGCAGTGAGTCCGAATTACGTGTGACCATCAGGGGGATCTCGAGTTTGTCGAGACGTTCGGCTGGAAGTGGCACGCAGATAAGGCCTCTCGCATATTTCATCATGAAAGCGATGTGCTCAGCTGTTATTTTTTCGGCAGCAACGACTAGGTCGCCTTCATTCTCCCGATTTTCGTCGTCGACCACGATAACCATCTCGCCCGCTTCGATCGCCTCGATCGCCTCATCTATGCTCGAAAAAGACATGGAATCCTCCTCCTTATTATGGGCTGACGGCGCGACGCGCGGCATCGAGCTCTCTGTCGACAAGCGCGCGCAGGTTCTCAGAAAGAGCATCGTTCTGAAAATCTTCATCGAGAGCGAAAATGAAACGGCTATGTATTTGCGCTTCGAAAAAGTCGAATAAGGCTTCCATCGAGGCTTCGACGAGCGGCTTGTGACTCGATGCTTTACCGGTTGCAAAAGGGATCACATAGCGGCCCTTAAGCGCTTTCATGTCGACAAGGTCGAATAAATGCTTCAGCAACCCAGTGTAAGATGCTTTGTAGACCGGACTACCAACAACTAGCACGTCACTAGCCAAAATATCGTTGAGTGCCGCTTTAACAATCTCAGCGGCGCTGGAGGGCAACACTGTTGCCCCAAGGTGCGGATGAAGGTCGACAAGGTCCCAGCAGCTTGCTTCGTTGCCGGACGCGCGCACCCGATCCACCATGAAGTCTGCTACGGCCCGGGTTTTCGAGGGGCGCGATAAATTCCCCGTTATTACAACAACTTTCATGTCACAGGACTCCCAACATTCTCGCATAAGACAATCTTACAATTTTCACTCACACCGCAATGGAGGTCGTTGAGGACCCGTGGGGGCAAAAATAGTCCTGCGGTGTCCTGAGCCCTCACAACCCGTAATTTCCGAACCTCGAAGGCTGGATTGCTTCGCAGAAGTCTTCTGTCTCGTACGACTTTATTCTCTCAATGGGTGGGCTCGCCGTGCAAGCGAACCTATTGTCTCCAATCCCTGCCGCTTTTACCGACCCAGCACGTTTGCGTTAGAACCTCCTGGACAGGAATGAGGCGTTGCCGCTTGATATACGGTCGCCGTGACTCCACCTCAGTTACGACAGGTAGTATCCCGGTCACTTACGGGAACTCTGGTGAGCTTGCCTTCGATGGATCATGGGCGAGCCAAGGTTTCGCATGCGATACCCATACGTTTGACATCGGCACACTTCCAGGATCGGTATCGAACGTGCCGGCTCTAACGACTTTGAGCTCCGGGCTGGCCGGCCGCTCCGCATAAACGTGCGAGCCACATACCGAACAAAACCACCGCAGCTTTCCAGGCGTCGATTCGAAGCTATGAAGCGTATCTTGGCCTGTAAGGATCTTGAAGTGCTCGCTTTTCACCTTCGCAGCGGTATTGTGATCAGCGGCGTGGGACTTCCGGCATGTTTGACAGAAGCAATTCCACATGGGTCCATCAATTTCCTGAACCTGGTACGTAACGGCTTTGCATTGGCATGATCCGAAGATTGGCATCGGGTATCCTTTCACTGATTCATTACGTTGATTTCAAATTTCTCGTCGCCGCTAAGCCAGCGTTTGATGTTGCGCGCAGCCTGGCGGATGCGGTGTTCGTTCTCGACGAGCGCCAGACGGACGTAGTCGTCGCCCATTTCGCCGAAGCCGATACCCGGTGCAACGGCGACGTCGGCCTTCTCGACCAGCAGCTTGGAAAACTCCAGCGAACCGAGATGACGGAACTTTTCGGGGATCTTCGCCCAGGCGAACATGGTGGCAGCCGGCGGCGGCACGTCGAAGCCGGCCTTGCCGAAGCTTTCGACCATGACGTCGCGGCGACGCTTGTAGACGTTGCGAACCTCCGCAATGTCGGAACCGTCGCCGTTCAGCGCATGGGTCGCGGCCACCTGGATCGGCGTGAAGGCGCCGTAGTCGAGATAGGACTTGACGCGGGTGAGCGCCGCGATCAGCCGCTCGTTGCCGACGGCAAAGCCCATGCGCCAGCCGGGCATGGAAAAGGTCTTCGACATCGAGGTGAATTCGACGGTCACATCCATTGCACCAGGCACTTCGAGAACCGATGGCGGCGGAGCGCCGTCGAAGTAGATCTCGGAATAGGCAAGGTCGGAAAGCACGATGATGTCATGCTTCTTGGCGAAGGCGACGACGTCCTTATAGAAATCGAGCGTCGCGACGAGGGCCGTCGGGTTCGAGGGGTAGTTGAGGATCAGCGCCAACGGCTTCGGGATCGAATGTCGGACCGCCCGCTCCAGCGGCGGGAAAAAGCTCTCATCCGGCTCAACCGACATCGAGCGGATCACGCCGCCCGCCATCAGGAAACCGAAGGCGTGGATCGGATAGGTCGGGTTCGGGCAGAGGATCACGTCGCCGGGCGCGGTGATCGCCTGCGCCATGTTGGCGAAGCCTTCCTTGGAGCCCAAGGTGGCAACCACCTGGGTATCCGGGTTGAGCTTGACGCCGAAGCGGCGGGCATAATAGGCGGCCTGGGCGCGGCGCAGCCCCGGAATGCCCTTGGAGGAGGAATAACGGTGGGTGCGCGGATCCTGCACGACCTCGCACAGCTTGTCGACGATCGATTGGGGAGTCGGAAGGTCGGGGTTTCCCATGCCGAGATCAATGATATCGGCGCCGCCCGCTCGCGCGCTTGCTTTCAAACGGTTGACCTGTTCGAAAACATAAGGCGGCAAACGTTGAATTCTGTGAAAGTCCAGCACACTATTTCCAATCAAATCGCAGATACCTCCCGCGCCGATTATAGAAACCGACGCGGGAGGCTGGGAGGTCTCCTTCCGGAGAACATTCATTACTTCTTCGGCCGCCAAGCTAACGGATCTTCAGGACGTTCGAAGTAGTTTGCAGCGACGTCTGCAGGCCACCAGCCGTTGTTCTTCGGCTCGATCCAATCCGTAGAATTGGGATCGCAATCTTCCTTCAGCACTTCCTTCACGTCATCAATGGTGTAAGGAAGCGCAGGACGAAGAATCGACTGGATCTTTGGTCCCTGGCCTTCGAGCGTTCGCATCATGACGTCCCACACAAGGCGGGCATCAGACCGCGGCGGCCAGAAATGGAAGCTCTTGCTTATGAAATCAGGGTTCTTACGCCAGTAGCAGGCTGCGGAAGCCTCACCCCCGAGCACGATAGGCATCATGTCGCGGCCGGATTGCTGTACTGCGTTCACGACACCGTTTTCTGAAGCGGACTGAACGAGAATGCCATTAACCTCAGCAAGATTGGTGGCAAGAAACTTCTGAACCTCAACCTGGGCGACCTGGTCGGTCCATTTGCCAGCTATCGTGCCTACAATTTTGATACCGGGGAATTTATCGAACGCGTTCTTCGCGCCGATGTCGAAGCTGTCCGATGATGCGAAACCGGGGATGCCCGATACCATCAGGACGTTGCCTTTTTCACCGATTTCCTTGGCAAGCCATTCAGCAGCCTTGTAGCCACCGTCGGTGTTATTCTCTGTGGCATTGATTGCGTAGGGTGATGTGACATAGCCCGAGACTGAGAAGACTGGCACGCCTTTCGAATGAGCATACTCTATGGTCTTGTTAAGTGCGGTAATGTTCGAGCAGCAAATGACGATCGCATCAACACCGTCGTCAACCATCTGCCGCATCTGCTGGATTTGGACAGCGTCTTTGAGGTCAGACTGCGTGACGATAAGATCGGAGACTAGGCCTGCTTCCTTATATTTCGGAAGCAATACGTTGGTGAATTCGTCCAGGATGTTCGCGCGCCAGGTATTACCGGCATATGTGGATGCATAACCAATTTTCCACGGCGGTGGACGTTTTGGAACAAAATCTTTGTACACCGTCCCCCCGAGCGGAATGGCGGGATCGATATTCTCGTAAAGCGCCTTTTGGTCCGGCGGCAACGAATCGAGGCCGTCAGCCTTCGCCACGCCGTTCATGTGATAAAGGCTCGACAGCGTAAAAAGCGCTGCAACGATTTTCTTCAGCATTCAGGGCCTCCTCCCCTTGTGGTTCCGCTCAACCGCCGGCCCCTTTGGCCGCCAGCCGCGAAAATCCTGCCAGAATCTGGCAGAGTTCGTGTCGGGACGGCAATCGCCGTCCCGAGGACTGGTTCAGTTGCGCAGACCGGCTTGCTTGAGCAGCGGCATGACACGGTCGTTAAAGAAGGGAAGTTCCTCGTTGTAATCGACCATTGTCAGCAAGGCGCCGTTGACGCCTGTATTGCTGAGATCCACGAGCTTGTCGGCGACTTGTTCTGGATTGCCGACGATCGGGTATCCACCCCAGCCAGCGACGAAGCGTTCCTTGAATTTTTGATACATTTCGGCAGAATGGTTTTGAGATTGCACCTGCAGAACTTCACAGATGTTCTCGCATGCCTCCCAGTCACCCTTCTGGTTGACGTAGTAGTCGTAGTATTCCTTTGCTTCCTTCTCCGTTTCGCGAACGATAACGGGGCAAGCTGTGAATGTGCCAAGATCACGGTTATATTCAGTACGCGCCAGGTCCTTCACCTTTTTGACCCAGGCAGCGCCCGATTCCATGTCTTGCATGAAGCCGAAGTTGAAGTCGCAGAACTTGGCGGTGAAATGCAGTCCCTTGCCCGAGGCGCCGGCGCAGATCAGGAGCGGGCGACCCGCCTTGTTGTAGGGTTTGGGTTCACTGAAGGCGTCTTTGACTTTGAGGAACTCGCCTTCGAAGGTAACGCCATTGCGTTTCCAGAGCGTCTCGACGATATCCATCCATTCAGTGGCGTATTCATAGCGGGTGTCGTGCTCCATCATAGGAACTCCGAACATTTCCATTTCGGGAGTGAACCAGCCGGTAACGAGATTGAGGCCGTATCGACCCTTCGAGATGTGATCGATTGTTGTCGCCATCTTGGTTGCAACAATCGGGTTTAGCGTCGGAATGTGAGTCGTTGAGAAGAACTGGAGCTTCGTGGTGACCGCCGCGAGAGCGGCCGCCCAGGTGAACGTATCCATGTTCACGCCATTGAAGTTTGAAGGACCGCCAAAACCACGCCAGCGTGCAATCGGCACCATGCATTCCCAACCGGCTGCCTCAAGCTTCTTTGCAATCTCGACGTTGTGGTCGAAGGTAGGTTCGAACGTTGTCTCAGCGAGCGTAATCGCGCATGCATTCGAGCAATTCGTGCCAAATACGCCGAGCTTGAGCTTGTTATCATTGAACATTGGGTTTCCGGCAGCGCGGAAATCGTCTTGTGCGGTCACTGTAGTCCCTCCTCGGGCTGGCAACGGATGATGCTCAGCCCACTCAAATGCGTTGAATAACTAGATGCCCATCTCGTCGAAAACTTCCGCTGCCACGCGGAAGCTGTCGATGGCCGCAGGAACACCGCAGTAAATCGAAACCTGGAGGAAAACCTCCCGAATTTCCTCTTTGGTAAGACCGTTGTTGATTGCTCCGCGAACATGCAGTTTCAGCTCATGCGGACGATTGAGGGCCGAAATCATCCCGAGATTGAGGATGCTGCGCTGCTTGCGCTCCAGGCCCGGCCGATTCCAAATCGCGTCCCAGCAGTATTCCGTGACGAGGGTTTGCATCGGCCAATTGAAGTCGGTGGCTTTGCTGACCGACGCATCAACATAGGCCCCCCCCAAGACTTCGCGCCGGGTCTTTAGTCCGCGCTCAAAGCGCTCTGTGACTTCACGTCCATGAATTTCTCTTGCGGGTGCCATATTGCTCACGCTTTTCTCCTTGCCGCCCTTGGGCTTTCGATGAGTGATGTGATTGGTGGTTAAAGCCACCTACTATGCGGCCGATCCACTGATGGACGACGACCTGACGAGTTGACCGTTTTCGTAGAGAAGCGGCGCGATTGACTCGATGAACCGTGCTTCGAGCACTTCTCCGAGCACAACATCATGCGTTCCAACGTGAACGACATCTTTTAGCTTGCAGACAAACGCCGCCTGCGCATCGGACAGGACCGGCATGCCGTCGAGAGACAGCCACTCGCCGTAATGAAAGCGCTCTTCACCCTTCAATTGCCCACTGAACAGCGGCACAAGATCGGCATGTGAAAGATGCAGCATGTTCACGGCGAACTTCCCGGAGATCTTCAAAGGCTGATTCACCGAAGCCGATTGGTTGATGCAGACAAGAACAGTTGGTGGGTCCGCGGTAACCGACTGGACCGCGGTGGCGGCCATGCCATGACGGACCCCGTTGAGTTCGGTCGTGATCAAGCAGATGGTTGATGTGAACCGACGCATAGCTGCCTTAAAAGCCAACTGCGCCTCAGTGCTGGTATCGGCCATATTGTCCTCCCACGGCCAAATTCGATCGAGCCTAGATAAACAGATCAGCAGACAATCTGTCAACTGGATTTTCACAATTGACAGATTGTCTGCTAAAATGTCTTCTAAGGCACCCAAAAATGAGGAGATGGTCGATGGATTTGAATCAAAGGGTTTGTATCGTCACAGGGGGCGGCAGCGGCATTGGTCGTGCGACCGCCGAGCTTTTCGCAAAGAACGGCGCCTATGTGGTTGTTGCTGATGTCAATGAAGACGCCGCGGTTCGTGTGGCGAACGAGATCGGCTCGAAGGCTTTCGGTGTTCGCGTCGACGTCTCGTCCGCCAAGGACGCGGAAAGCATGGTTGAGAAGACGACCGCAAAGTGGGGCCGGGTCGACGTGCTCGTCAATAATGCCGGGTTCGGAACGACGGGGAATGTGGTGACCATTCCTGAAGAAACTTGGGACCGGATTATGTCCGTAAACGTCAAAGGGATCTTCCTTTGCTCAAAGTACGTCATTCCTGTTATGCGACGGAACGGCGGAGGTTCGATCATCAATACGACTTCCTACACCGCAACCTCAGCAATCGCGGACAGGACTGCCTACGTAGCATCGAAAGGAGCAATATCTTCGCTGACGCGCGCGATGGCCATGGATCATGCGAAAGAGGGAATTCGTGTCAACGCGGTCGCTCCAGGGACAATCGACTCTCCTTACTTCACGAAAATCTTCGCCGAAGCGAAGGACCCCGCGAAGCTTCGCAGCGATTTCAACGCCCGTGCCGTCATGGATCGGATGGGGACAGCTGAAGAGATTGCTGAAGCAATGCTTTTTCTTGCGTCCGATCGTTCGAGGTTCGCGACCGGTAGCATTCTGACGGTCGATGGCGGCTCCTCGATCGGAAACCACCTGGTCAAGTGAAGGAAAGGGCGGCACTCGTCATGCCCTTACATTTGAGGCAGGAACACCGGGGTATAAGGCTCCAGCCTCGTTGATCATTGACGTGTTCCTAACCCGTCAATGACAGCACAGAGCTGTTGGCCTAGGCGCAGCTCTTGTCGGACTTGCGGCACGCTCCAGCAAATATGATAGAGAAAGGACTGCCGGCGACAACGAGATCTAACAGCGGAAACTGGATCAAGGACATTTCGCAATTTTTGTCGAATAACCCCACGATGTCGGTCAGATGACGTCATGCGAGTGCCGACCTTCCGGAATAGCCGCATGCTGGTTCCGAATGCCCTCTATCGCAACGCTGTCGGCATAAGTTTAGTCCGGAATACAAGGTGATACGATCGTGTCCCGGGAGGTGGGGTAGCTGACGGCTGATTGCCGTGCTTTCCGAGGTCGGGTCGGAGGGGATATCAGCGTGCCACAGCGGGCAGG